>JBDLSU010000574.1:0-3744 GCA_039799405.1 Pseudomonadota bacterium
CTGACCCCTGGGATCTGCGTGAGCAGGTCATAGGCCAGGTCACGCTGCTTGCAAAGCCGTCCACCAGGCATGACCAAGTCCTTGATGCTTTGGTAGCCCCCCAGCGCCGTCTGGATGGCCAACTGGCCCGGCGTGTTGGCGCACAGGCGCATGGAGGCCAGCATGTTCAGGCCTTCGATGTAATCCTTGGCATGGCGTTTTTCACCCGACACCACCATCCAGCCAGCACGATAGCCGCAGGAGCGATAGTTTTTAGACAACCCGTTCAGCGTAATAAACAATACATCGTCGGCCAGCGAGGCTATCGACACATGCTTTGCGCCGTCATACAGGGTTTTATCGTAGATTTCGTCGGCAAATACGATCAACTGGTGTTGCCGTGCCACTTCCACAATTTGTTGCAGCAATTCAACCGGATACAGTGCCCCGGTCGGGTTATTCGGGTTAATCACCACAATCGCGCGGGTATTGCTGGTAATTTTTCGTTTGATATCGTCGATATCGGGAAACCAGTCGCTTTGCTCGTCGCAGGTATAATGCACTGGCGTTCCGCCGGACAGGCTGACGGCAGCAGTCCAGAGTGGATAATCCGGTGCCGGTACCAGCACCTCATCGCCACTGTTAAGCAGGGCCGACAAGCCCATCACAATCAGTTCGGAAGCACCATTCCCGAGATAGATATCATCAATATCGACCCCCGCCACCTGCTTGCTCTGGGTGTAATGCATAACCGCCTTGCGCGGTGCAAACAAGCCCTTGGAATCGGTGTAACCCGCCGCGCCATGCAGGTTGCGGATCATGTCATGCACAATTTCATCGGGAGGATCGAAACCGAATACCGCCAGGTTGCCGATATTAAGTTTGATGATTTTGTGCCCTTCGTCTTCCATCTGTTTGGATTTCTCCAGCACCGGGCCGCGAATGTCATAACACACATCGGCAAGCTTGCTGGATTTTTGAATCGTGCGCAACATACTGTCCTTGTCGTTTCAACATCAGCCACCCTGATTTTGATTGCAAGGGCAGCCGATGAAGTGAGGCATAAAAAATGTCCATTTTGCCGAAAAACCCTTGTTTTATCAATCAAATTGAACTGGATTTCCCGGGAAACCGCTACAATGCTGCATCTTTCGTCAAAAATAATCCAAATTATCGTCACGGTTGGCCTGCTATCGTACCGTAAAAGGTCAGCAATTCGACCAGCTTATCGTACTGAAATTTGTGCCGGAATTAGTGCCGGAATTAGTGCCAGAATTAATGCCAGCATTGGCCCATAACCCTGAAGTGTTTGCACCATGAAATTACACGCCACGGCGACCCAAACTTTTCAAACCGTTACCGCATATGACACCGATAGCGTTGACATTAACGCACGACGCTATACCCATAGCGTGCTGTTGATGCCGGAACTGCCACCAGAGCACTGGGAAATTAACGCATTTGAGCAATTGCGTCCTGATCATTTCAGAGCGATTCTGGCGCACAACCCGGAACTGATCATTCTTGGCACAGGTAGCCGCCAGCATTTCATCCATCCGCGCTTGCAAGCCGAAGTCACCGGGCATCGCATTGGCCTGGAGAGCATGGACAACCAGGCGGCCTGCCGCACTTATAATATTCTGATGGCCGAAGGGCGCAAAGTTGCGCTGGCCCTGATTCTACCCAGCACAGCGAGCCAGTCATGACTTCTTCCTCCCCCCATTTCCCGCCTTCCTCCAGCCTGTCCGGCAAAATGCAACTGGGCCTTAGCCCCGCCATTTTGTGGACCCTGGTCATATTATTCTTGCTGGCCTGGATGTATGGGCTGGGCATGCGTACCCTGGTGCCGACCGACGAAGGGCGCTATGCCGAAATGGCGCGCGAAATGCTGGTCAGCGGCGACTGGATTACCCCGCGCCTGAACGGCATCAAATATTTTGAAAAACCACCGCTGCAAACCTGGATGAACGCGGCTACCTTCGCCCTGTTCGGGCTGGGTGAATGGCAGGCGCGCCTGTGGACCGGATTATGCGGGTTGCTGGGTGTGGGTCTGGTCGCGTTTACCGCCAATCGCCTGTATGGTAGCCGCGCTGCGCTGTATAGCGCCATGATTCTGGCCTCCAGCCTGTGGTGGATGGGCCTGGGCCATGTGAATACCCTGGACATGGGCTTGTCCGGCATGATGACGTTGTCGCTATGCAGCCTGCTGCTGGCACAGCAGGACGACGCTACCAGCATGTCGCGGCGGCGCTGGATGCGCTGGTGCTGGGCCGGGATGGCGCTGGCCGTCTTGTCGAAAGGCTTGATTGGCCTGATTTTGCCGGGTGCGGTATTGGTAATCTACACCGCCGTTACGCGTGACCTGAATATCTGGAAACGCTTGAATCTGACCCAGGGCTTGCCACTGTTTTTTGCCATCTGCACCCCGTGGTTTGTGCTGGTGTCGATAAAAAATCCGGAATTTCCCCATTTCTTCTTCATTCATGAGCATTTTCAACGCTTCCTGACCAAAACCCATCACCGCGAGGGGCCATGGTATTACTTCATTCCACTGCTGGCGGGTGGCTTGCTGCCCTGGATCGGCCTGCTGCCGGTGTCGCTGTGGCATGCCGCCAAACAAACGCACCAGCGTTTTCAGATTGAAAAATTGCTGTTGATCTGGTCCGTCTTTATTTTCTTTTTCTTCAGTATCTCCGGCTCCAAGCTGCCCTCTTACATTTTGCCGATTTTCCCGGCGCTGGCGCTACTGATCGGCTCCATGATGGCCAAAGAGCATGCCGAACCACCCAAAGACAACCCGCTGGCCGCCTCTGCCATGTGGAATTTTGTCCTGATTGCGGCCTGTGCGCTGCTCGGCTTGCTGGCACTCTACTTGCCACCGGGTTTGCGCAGCTTTTCCTATCATCCGTTTGAAACACCGTATATCATGGCCTTGCAACCGTGGCTGCAAGCGGCCTGTGGTATTGCCTTGCTGGGTAGCGTAGCCGGCTTGATCGCCTATGTGCGGGCGCGCCGCGAAGCCGCCCTGGTGACGCTGGCGGTAGCCGGCTTTACTTGCTGGATGATGATTTTGGCCGGCACCGAAGCACATGGCCGTTACCGCGCCGGCATGACCCTGGTCAATGCAATTGAGGCTGAACTGGAACCGAAAACCGTGCTGTATTTTGTTGGCATGTATGACCAGACCCTGCCGTTTTACCTGCGCCGCACCTTCACCCTGGTCGAGCATCGGGATGAACTGGCCTTTGGCCTGAGCCAGGAACCGCATCTGTGGATCAAGGAGCATGATGCCTTTGTCGAGCTTTGGCAAAACGGCCCACCTGCGATTGCCATCATGGCACCGAATCGCTTTGTCACGCTGCATCAGGAGAATTTACGCATGCGCGTCCTGACCCAGGATTCGCGTCGCATCGTGGTCAGCAACCAAATGGTGCCAAGATCGCCGCGCTTTAAAAAGCCAACGCCGGAAAAAAACTGAGCCCAACCAGGAAGCACTCATGAACGCAAGTACCTTTGGCTTTATCCTGTGCGGCATCGGCTTGAATGCGGTGGCACAACTGTTACTCAAAGCAGGCACCCGGGCCGTCGGTGCCATCCACCTGACGGCCGACAACTGGTTCGACATCGGCTTCAAACTGGCAACCCAGTTGCCGATTATTGGCGGCTTGTCCTGCTATGTGCTGTCGGTGGTGGTATGGATTATTGGCCTGTCACGGGTCGATGTCACCATCGCTTATCCGATGCTGTCGCTGGGTTATATTCTGA
>JBDLSU010000575.1:0-4402 GCA_039799405.1 Pseudomonadota bacterium
ATGCGGATGGTAATATCATCGCCTTCCTTCAACTCCAGCGCTTGCACCACACTGGCAGGCAAGCGTAGCGCCAGGCTATTTCCCCACTTGGCAACCAACATAAAAACCTCCTTGATATACTTTCTTTGCACAGTATATCCATGATAGCGCCATTTTTCTCAAAAGCCAGCCACAAAAAAACCCGCCGTAGCGGGTTTTTTGCAGAAGCGAGTGCCTGAAGAACAAGAATTACTTCTTGCCTTTTTTGGCAGGCGCAGCCGCCACTTCGGTAACCACCTGGGCAGCAGGAATGCTGACGGTGACCACGGTTTGATTCTTGGCATGGGCCGGGCTAACGCCTTCTGGCAATTTCAAATCGTTCACGTGAACCGATTGACCTGCGTCCAGCGTTGCCAGGTCAACGGTGATGAAGCGTGGCAAGTCTTTTGGCAAGCAAGCGATTTCCAGTTCGGAGATCACATGGCTGATGATGCCGGAATGCAGTTTCACTGCCGGGCAGATTTCCGCATTGACGAAATGCAGTGCGATCTTCATGTGGATTTTTGCGGCCGGATCAACGCGCTGAAAATCAGCGTGCAATACCAATTGCTTGTATGCGTGAACCTGGAAGTCGCGCAACAACACTTGTTCGCTCTTGCCATCGATTTCCAGATCGAGTACCGACGAATGGAATTCTTCTTTTTTCAATGCATGGTACAGCGCATTGTGATCCAGAGTGATGTTGGTGGCTGGGCCATTGAAACCATAAACCACGCCTGGGGTTTGACCGCTCTTGCGCAGGCGGCGGCTCGCTCCGGTCCCCTGCAAAGTACGGGTAGATGCAACTACTTTCATGATGTTACTCCAAAATAAGCAAACTTACGTTTGCGTTAAGTGTCCCCGCGACCAGGGACACAATAAATCGGGGAGCCGAGGCTCCCCGCCAAAATCAAACTGGTTTTCGGGAAATTAATCCACAAACAGCGAAATCACCGAATCGCCCTTGATGATGCGGCGGAAAGTTTCTGCCAGCAAGGGAGCGCAAGTGAGTTGACGAATTTTGCTGCAAGCCTGCGCTGCAGGCGAGAGCGGAATGGTGTCGGTCACCACCAGTTCGTCCAGCGGCGAATTGCTGATGCGCTCGATGGCCGGGCCGGACAGTACCGGATGGGTACAGTAAGCCACCACTTTCTTGGCACCGCGCTCTTTCAATACTTCGGCGGCCTTGGTCAGGGTGCCAGCGGTATCGACCATATCGTCCATGATGACGCAATTGCGGCCATCGACTTCACCGATGATATTCATCACTTCCGAGACATTGGCCTTGGGACGACGTTTATCGATAATGGCCAGATCGCAATTGAGGCGTTTCGCCAGCGCACGGGCACGTACCACGCCACCTACGTCGGGGGAAACTACCAATAAATCTTCGTAATTTTTCTTTTGCAAATCGCCCAGCAGCAATGGCGATGCGTAGATGTTATCAACTGGAATATCAAAGAAACCCTGGATTTGGTCAGCATGCAAATCCATGATCAAAACCCGTTCCACACCTGCTTCTTCCAGCATATTGGCCACCACTTTGGCCGAGATGGCGACGCGCGCGGAGCGCGGACGACGATCTTGCCGGGCATAACCAAAATAGGGAATCGCTGCCGTGATCCGACCTGCCGAGGCACGCTTCAAGGCGTCAACCATGAGCATGATTTCCATCAGATTGTCGTTAGTGGGAGCGCAAGTGGATTGCAGAACAAAAACGTCTTTACCACGCACGTTTTCATTGATTTCGACCATAACTTCGCCGTCAGAGAAACGGGAAACTGCTGCCTTGCCGAGGGAAATACCGAGTTGGGCCGCGACCCCTGCCGCCAGGGCTGGATTCGCGTTACCGGTAAACACCATTAGGTTTTCATAGCCCATGGGAGTTCCAGGATAGATCGTTACACAGTTGGAAAGCAAATCGCTTGATTTGCCGAGGAAGATACGCTTGCTGCCAGAACAACGGGAAACATATCACAAACTTTTTGGCAGGGGAGAAAGGATTCGAACCTTTGCATGCTGGAATCAAAATCCAGTGCCTTAACCAACTTGGCGACTCCCCTACGCAACTCATTTTTGCTACCGGTGGCGAATTATATCACAGCGCCCGATAACAAACAAATCTTTTAATCTGCATTTTTGCTGCATAAGACTCAATTTTTTGCTACGTGTCGTTTATTTGTGACTAGCTTATGTTATCGTCAACATACGCTGCCATCGGGTGCTGCATTAATGCTTTGGCGCTCCAGGCTTTCCATTGTTGGGGGAAAGCGGCCATTGCTTCAGCTACCACTTGCTGTGCCGAAATTGGATCCGGCATCGCACAAAACACACATGCACCTGAGCCTGTCATTTTTGCAGCACCGTAGGCACTTAGCCAGTCCAGCGCTGCTTGAATTGGCGGATACAATCGCGCCGCGACAGCTTGCAAATCATTTTTCCCGAAGCACGATGTTTGGCTACTGGAAAAGTCCGCTATTGTGACGGGTTTCGTATCCCTTGTCAAGTCATGCGCGGAAAAAATTGTGGGTGTTGGCACCATGACACCGGGTTCGATCACCACATACCAGCATTCTGGCGTATTCACGGCCTGCAATTCTTCGCCCACGCCTTCGGCAAAAGCATTGCGCCCGAACAGGAAAAACGGCACATCGGCCCCCAGCTTCAAACCCAGTTGCATCAGTTGTTCACGGCTCAAGCCCAGTTGCCACAGGTGATTGAGTGCAATCAAGGTAGTGGCGGCGTCAGACGAACCACCACCCAGGCCACCACCCATCGGCAAACGCTTGGTAAGCGCAATATCCACCCCCAGCCGTGGGGCCTGGCTTTGCAGCAGGCGCGCCGCACGCACCACCAGATCTTCATGTTCGGCTACGCCAGACAAGGGATTGAGGCGGTTGATGCGGCCGTCCTGGCGCAGGGTAAAATCCAGCGTATCGCCATAATCGAGCAACTGAAACACCGATTGCAGCAAATGATAGCCATCGGCGCGGCGACCGGTAACGTGCAAAAACAAATTCAGCTTGGCCGGAGCCAGGCAGTTTTTAAGAGCGCTTAATTGATTGAACATGGTAGTGATCCCCAATCCGGGCAGTTTATGCGGGTGTCGCGAATTTATGCTGGCGTATCAATAATCAGGCGCAACCTGACTTCGCCCGCTTGCTGGCTAAAGCGCTCCAGATCAATGCGCCTGGGGCTGCCATTGGGATGGCGGCTGACAAAACGGATGCGCCAGCCTGTGCTTTCGCTGACGCCATCAACTGGCGGCGCAGCACCGGGCACCTGGCCCTGCAGCCAATGGCGTAACCCTGCTACTGGCAGCGGCCACCCCAGGGTTTGCGCCATCAGGCTATCGATATCGGCAGCAACCCGCTCCGGCGCACCGGCCTGCTGCAAGCGCGCTGCACCGGGCGTTACCTGAATTTGCGCCAGCGTGTCACCCAGCGGTGAGCGCAAGGTAATGTCGATTTGCTGATCCTGCTGACGCCATTCAAAACTGCCGTGCAGCGCTTCATCTTTGCCACGCGCTTGGTATTGCACCGAAATGCGGCCCTGTAATTCGATATTGGCCTGATAAGCAGGCCAGCCGGGGGAAGCATCTGGCAGGGCCGGGCGATTGGGCTCCAGAGTGCTGCAAGCAGTCAAACCGATGAAAATTGCGGCCAGCAGCGCAATCAGGCTGGCGCGCCGCACCAAACCATGCCAGCGCATTATGGCAAGCTCACATTCAAACGCGCCAGCGTACTTTTCAGGGCATCGTTTTTCGGATCTTTGCTTTGTGCTTCGCGCCAGAATTTTTGCGCTTCCTGCTTTTGCCCCTTGTGCCACAGCACTTCACCCAGATGCACGGCAATTTCGGCATCAGCGCGCAACTGGTAGGAACGACGCAGCAAGGCTTCGGCTTCGGTCAGCTTGCCCTGGCGGTATTGCACCCAGCCCATGCTGTCCAGAATAAACGGATCATCCGGTGCCAGTTGCAAGGCTTTTTCGATCAGTTCTTGTGCTTCCGGCAAACGGATATTACGCTCGGCAAAGGAATAGCCCAAGGCGTTATAGGCCGAATGCTCATTCGGTGCCAGCTTGATGACCTGGCGCAAGGTGCTTTCCATCAATTGCCAACGCCCCAGTTTTTCGGCCACCAGGGCATAGTCATACAACACTTCGGTATTGGTCGGGAAGCGTTTGCTGGCGGCTTCCAGTACCGCATAGGCCTGCTTGTTTTGATTGGCATTGCGCAGAATTTGCGCCTCGGTCAATACCAGTAATACCTTGTTTTCGGTGCTATCGGCGCGCAAAGTTTTGAGCAAGGCGCGGGCTTGCGTCAGGTTGCCGCGCTTGGCCAGCAAACTGGCGCGCCGTAGTCCAATGGAAAACTGGCTGGTTT
>JBDLSU010000576.1:0-4139 GCA_039799405.1 Pseudomonadota bacterium
CGTTTGGCTTTATCGGTTGCCATGGTGATCAGACTTTCACGCGCGGCCACTATTTTGCTGCGGAGTTCTTTAAAGTCCTGGGCCTGAGACGGCAAAGCCATGAGCGCCATAACCATTAAAAACAGGGAAGTGATGATTTTTTTCATAACCGAATCCTTTCAATTATAAAGAGATGCGCCAGCAAGAATAGCAACGGAGATTTTTTCCGCAGGCAGCAGTGTGGCCGGGAAAATGCAAAGACATGAGAACAAACGAGGGCTTGGTACAGCTCACCGCCTGATAATACTACCAATTGATTCAAAGAATCCCTAAAAACTGCTGGTATTTCCTGAAAACAGGACATTTAAACGACAAAACGCTGATGCGTCGGGGATGGCTGGCGAGGCAGCAAAAACAACCTGTTCCGTCAAAACAAAAAAGGCAATCCGAAGATTGCCTTTTTTGTTTTGACGGGTACCGCAAAAACCTGTTGCCAGGGCCGCCGTACCAGTGAAATTACTTGGCCGAAGCGGAAGCTGCTGCGTCGCCGGATGCCATTGCCGAAGCGGATGCTTTCTTGGCTTTCTTGGCTTTCTTGGCTGGCTTGGCCGATGCGTCGCCGGAAGCCATTGCGGAAGCAGCCGAAGCAGCAGGAGCCGAAGCGGAAGCCGAAGGAGCAGCAGAGTGGGAAGCAGCGAAAGCGGAAACAGCGAACAGGCCAGTAACCAAAGCAGCGATCAGATTTTTCATGGTAAATCTCCTTTGAATGATACGTTGATGAAACAAATTTTGCTAAGACTCGCCCTTAACGAACCCTGCAAGCGGCTGGTTGACAGAGTTTTTCAGAAATTCGTAAAAATATTTTGATGCCCCTATTTATAACGCCGAATGCAATTAAAAAGTCAAAATGCGGCCAATCAGGCAAGTTTCATACCAAAAACGGCGCCGCACCGAAATTCTCGCCGCCAGCCAACCGACACTGGTTATAATGGCACGCTCTGCGCCTCCCTAACCTTTTGGATCTCAACCAATGCACGCAGCTCTTATCGCTTTGCTTCTGGCTTTATCACTTGCCCCAGGCCAACTGAAGGCCAACCCCACTACCCCCGGTTCTGACACCCAGGTGCTGGAACGCCTGCCATTCAAACCAGGTGATCCGGTGGCACGCGAAATGGCCAGCTTGCGCACCCAATTGCAGCGTGATCCGAAAAACCCGGCGCTTGCGGCGCAACTGGCGCGCAAATATTACAGCCTGGTGGCAGAAGAAGGTGATCCGCGTTATCTGGGTTATGCCCAGGCGGCGCTGGCACCGTGGTGGGAGATGGCGCAACCGCCGGATGAGATTCAGGTCTTGCGCGCCAGCTTGCGCCAGTTTCGCCATGATTTTGACGGTGCCATCAGCGATTTGAATGCGGTGCTGACACGCCAGCCCGGCAACACCCAGGCCCGCGCACTGCGCGCCACCATCCATATTGTGCAGGCGCGCTACCCGCAAGGGCGTAGCGACTGCAGCGCCCTCCATAGCAACGGCAGCACCGGCAATGAATTGATTGCAACGGCTTGTGAAGCCATGGCCGATGGCTTGAGCGGCAAAAGCAGCCAGGCCTTCAACCAGTTGCAACAAGCCCTGAACCAGGCGCTACAAGAGCGCGCCAAACCCTCTGCCGCCGATCAGTTATGGGTACGTTTGCGTCTGGCGGAACTGGCACAGCGACTCGGGCGCAACGCTGAAGCTGAAGCGCAATACCAAAGCGCGATCCGCTTGGGCATTATGGACACCTTTTTATTTGCCGCCTGGGCTGACTTTTTGCTGGATCAGGGCAGATTTCAGGAAGTGATAACGCTGCTGAAAGACAAAACCCGTTCCGACACGTTATTGCTGCGTCTGGCCCTGGCCGAACACGCCTTGCGCCCACGCCCGGGCGAAGCCAACCGGATTACCCTGACCAACCGTTATGCCGCAGCCCAACTGCGTGGCGATACCGCGCACCAGCAAGAAGAAGCACGCTTTGCTTTGCGCATTGAAAATAATGCGCAAAAGGCTTTGAAACTAGCGCAAGAAAACTGGAAAGTGCAGCGCGAACCACGCGATGCCCGCATCTTCCTGGAAGCTGCGCTGGCCCTGCATGATGCGGCAGCAGCGCAGCCGGTGCTGCAATGGTTGCGCCAGTCGCAGCATGAAGATCCGGCCTTACTGAATTTGGCCAAACAACTTGGCAGCGGGGGCAAATAAGCATGAACCTGTTCTCTTTTTTTCAGCGCTGGCAACGGCTTGCAGCGCCATCGGCATTGTTGCTGTGGCTGGGCTTGTTGCTGGCCCCGCTGGCACTGGCGCATAAACCCTCGGACAGTTATCTGACCCTGAAAGTGGCTGGCAAACAGATCGATGGGCAATGGGATATTGCGCTGCGCGATCTCGATTTTGCCATCGGCCTCGATAGCGATGGTGATGGTGCCATCAACTGGGGCGAACTGCGCGCCAAACATGGCGATATTGCGGCCTATGCCATGGCGCGCTTGCAACTGTCCACCCAGGGCCAGGTTTGCCCGGTCACGCTGCAGCAACATCTGGTGGATAACCATACCGATGGCGCTTACGCGGTGATGCGCTTTCAGGCCCGCTGCGACCACCCGGTCGAAACCCTGCAGGCGCGCTACGGCCTGTTTTTTGATATCGACCCGCAGCACAAGGGATTGTTACGACTGGAATATGAAGGCGGCAGCAGCAGTGCCATTTTCAGCCCGGAACAGGCCAGCCAGCAATTTAACCTGAAACAGACCAGCAAATTGCGCCAGTTTTTTGATTATGGCCGTGAAGGCGTCTGGCACATCTGGATCGGCTTCGACCACATCCTGTTCTTGCTGGCTTTATTGCTGCCGGCAGTAGCGCTGCGTCAGGATAAAAGCTGGCAAGCGGTAGCCGCCTTCAAACCGGCGTTTTTTGAAGTATTGAAAATTGTCACGGCCTTCACGCTGGCGCATTCGATTACCCTGACCCTGGCCACGCTGGAGCTGATCAGCCTGCCTTCGCGCTGGGTGGAAGCGACCATTGCGGCATCGGTGGTGATTGCGGCGCTAAATAATATCTACCCGCTGTTTCATGAAAAACGCTGGGTGATGGCGTTTGTATTTGGTCTGATCCACGGCTTTGGCTTTGCCAGCGTGCTGACCGATCTGGGCTTGCCACAACAAACCCTGGTGCTGGCACTGGTCGGGTTTAACCTGGGCGTGGAAACCGGGCAACTGGCAATTGTGGCCTTGTTCCTGCCGCTGGCTTTCGCCCTGCGCAATGGCTGGTTTTACCGCCGCGTGGTATTGTTCGGCGGCTCGGTTGTGATTTCGTAGCTGGCGCTGGTGTGGCTGGTTGAACGGGCGTTTGATTTAAAAGTGTTACCGTTTTAGCGCCCGCTGCGCTAAAACCTGTGGTTTTACCCCACCTGCCATTTTGCACTGGGTCACGCGGTATTTGCGATGGGCCTGCCATGTACCATGGGGAAAAATTCAATAGCATCAGCCATCTGGCGGGTGCGCTACTGGCGCTAGCCGGCACCTTGCTGCTGCTGTGGCAGGCGGTGTACTCAGGTGACCCCTGGCGCATTGTCAGCTTCAGTGTTTATGGTGCCAGCCTGATACTGTTGTATACGGCCTCAACCCTGTATCACAGCACACGCGGTGCGCGCAAAGACTGGTTACGCAAGTGGGACCATTGCGCCATCTACCTGCTGATCGCGGGTACCTACACCCCCTTCACCCTGGTCACACTACGCGGCCCCTGGGGCTGGTCATTGTTTGGCATCGCCTGGGCGCTGGCCCTGATTGGCATTGTGCAAGAACTGTGGCTGGCCAAAGGCAGGCGCAGTTGGTCATTGATTATCTATGTGGCGATGGGCTGGCTGGCGCTGGTAGCAATCAAGCCATTATGGCTGGCGCTGGGCTGGGGTGGCTTCGGTCTGCTGGCTTGCGGCGGCGTGCTGTACACCCTGGGTATTATTTTTTATGCCACCGACCACAAGGTCAAGCACGGCCATGGCATCTGGCATTTGTTTGTGCTGGGCGGCAGTGGTTGCCACTATTTTTCGGTGTTGATGTTTGTCGCCTGAATCCAGCTGGAAGCGGACAAAAGCCTGGCCCGCTTGTCGATTCGTCCCTGTTTTTTTGCA
>JBDLSU010000577.1:0-3383 GCA_039799405.1 Pseudomonadota bacterium
CCGCCAGCGCGGCGTTGTGGCTGGTGTCGCCGGGGCTGCTGGTGCTGGATGGGGGCAGGTTGATATCTGCCATGTCATGGGCGGCGTCAACGCTTGATCGGGTCAGCGTTACCTTGGTCTGCGGGTCGGTTAACAATTGCAATTTGATTTGCGCGCTTTGGTAGTCACTGGCCAGCGCGTCTTGCGCCAGTTCGGCTTCCAGTTGGGCATTTTGCGCTTGTTGCAAATCCAGCTCGGATGCTTTGCCTGCTTCGCTCTGGCGCGCTACCTGGGCTACCAGTTGCACCACGTCGGCCAGGCGCGCTTCGGCCAAGGCTAGCGTGCGCGCCAGACGCTGCACGTCGAACCAGGCTTCGGCGATGCGCTCGGTGACTTCTTCTTTGGCGCGGCGCACATCGGCCTGGGCGGCGGCTACTTCAAATTCGGTTGCTTTCAATTCGGCATAGTCGGCACCGCCGCGATACAAATTCCAGCGCAGCGTTGCTTCTACCTGGCGGGTCTGGCGTTCGACGCTGAAGAGCCCATCTTTGTCGCTGCTGCGGCCATGGGTGGATTGCAGGCCCAGATTGGGCAGCAGGCGCGAGCGCGCCTGGGCGTAGCGCGCCTGGGCGGCGGCGAGTGCGGCTTGCGCTGCCTGCACTTGCGGGTCGCGTGGGAGGCTGCGTTGCAGCAAGGCGCTCAGGCTGCGCTTGGTTGCGGCTGTGGCTGACAACGGCGCTGCGGCTGGCTCAGGCGCGGCCGACAGTTCATACGACAAGCGCAGGGATAGCGCTGGCGTGGTCACGGTTTGCGCATGGCTCAGGCCGCATAGCAGCGGTAGTAGTGGTGCTAACAGCGACGGCAATAGCGACGATAATGGCGACGATAATCGGCGCGGCAGCACAGTGGCGAAGGGCAGGCGCGCCATTTAACGCTCCTGCAGCGACGTTTGCAAGCCGCGCAGCACCGGTTTGAACACGTATTGCATCACCGAGCGTTTGCCGGTCAGGATGCCGACTTCGACCGGCATGCCGGGCGTGATTGGCAATACTTTGCCCTTGCTCATCAACTGGCGGCGGTCGGTGCTGAGCTGGACTTCAAAATACGGCTCGTTGCGCTCATCGGGAATGGCATCGGCACCGACCCGCAGCACCTGCGCCTTGAGGCGGCCATAGGTGGTGGCGTCATACGCCAGTACGCTGGCCGAGGCGCTTTGGCCGACGTGGATAAAGCCGATGTCAGACGGTTTCACATGCACCGAAATCACGATTTCATTATCCGCCGGAACAATTTCCAGAATGGTTTTGCTGGGTGCCGCGACGCCGCCGATGGTGGGCACCAGAATCCGGTTGATGACGCCATCGAGCGGGGCGATGATGTCGCGCCGGGTCACGATGTCTTGCTGGCCTTTGACGGTGCTGGCCAGCACATTGGCTTTGGTTTCAAATTCGCTGCGTTGCGCGCCCCATTGCGCGCGCATGCGGGCCTGGGTTTCGTTGGCGGCGGCCTGGGCTTCGGCCAGACCGGCTTCCAGCCGGGGTAGCGAGCTGCGCAGGGTTTCCAGTTCGGTTTTTTGTTGTAATAGCCGTTGCTGCGCATTCAGGTAGTCCAGCCGCGCGCCTGCGCCTTCTTTGTACAAACGCTCTTCAATCGCCAGGCTTTCGCTACCCAGTTTGACGCCCGCTTCCAACTGGCTGATGCGGGCTTTGGCTTCAGCCAGTTCGCCCCGCCGACGCAATACGCCTTCGCGCCCGGCGCTATTGGCGGCGGCGTATTCACGCTGGGCATCGCGCCAGAGCTGGGTTTCTTTTTCGATTAATTCTGGCGCTTCGCGCTGCCATTGCGCGTCAAATTTGGGCGTGCTGTCGTTCAGCAGGGCATCCAGCCGCGCCCGGCCTGCCAATGCGGCCAGACGATTTTGCCGACTCGCGCCCAGGGTGGCATCGGCTTGCGTGGTGTCCAGCCGCACCAGCACATCGCCCTGGCGCACTGCCTGGCCGGTTTTGACCAGCAATTCGCGCACGATGCCGCCTTCCAGGCTTTGCACTTCTTGCACCCGGCTGGGCGGGGTAATGCTGCCGCGTCCGCTGACGGCCACATCCAGTTCGGCAAAGGTGGCCCAGATCAGGGTGAGCACCAGCAGCACTGCGATCAGCGCCATCATGTGCATAATGATGCGTTTCGGTTCGCGTTCCGGGTCGGGGTCGGCAACGGGGAAGGGGCGGGCCTGGTTGGGATGGCTCATGGCTTGGCTCCCGATGGATGAGATGGCGCGCCCGGCTGGCTGGCGCTGGCGGGTTGGGGGCTGGCTGGATTGGCCTCTGGCGCTGCGCCGCCTGTTGCTGCGGGTTGGGCTGAGAGTACGCGCAAGATTTCGTCACGCGGGCCATCGGCCACGATGCGGCCACGGTCAAACACGATCAGGCGGTCTACCAGCCCCAGCATCGCCATGCGGTGGGTGACCAGAATGATGGTGGTATCGGCCAGGGTGCGCAGGCGTGCGATCAGGCGTTGTTCGGTGCCGGGGTCGAACATGCTGCTCGGTTCGTCCAGTAACAGAATCGGCGGCTTGCTCAAGAGCGCACGCGCCATTGCCACCGCCTGACGCTGGCCGCCGGAAAGCCGTTCGCCACGTTCGCCCACTTCAGTCGCAACGCCATTCGGCAATTGGGTGATGATGTCGTCCAGACAGGCCAGCCGGATCGCATCCAGCAGCAACTGGTCGTCCGGCTGGCTGCGCCCGAGTTCGATGTTCTCGCGCAGGGTGCCGTAGAACAGGGTTACGTCTTGCGGCACATAGCCGATCTGGCGGCGCAGGCTTAATGGTTCCAGTTGCGTGCTGGCCAGGTCATCGAATAACACGCTGCCGCTGCTGGGGCCATATTGATTGAGTAACAGGCGCAGCAGGGTGCTTTTGCCGGAACCGAGTTTGCCGATAATGCCGACCCGCTCGCCGGGTTTGATGCTGAGATTGAGTTTGTCCAGCAAGGCCGGGGATTGCGGGTAGGCAAATACCACGTCACGAAACTCGATGCGGCCGCTCAGTGGTGGGGCTTGCAGGCTGGCTTCGTCGTCATCGGTGGGCGCTTGCATGATTTTGTTGAGCGCGGTATAGGACAGCTTGGTTTGTTCCCAGCGGATGATCAGGCTGGCGATCTGGCTGATCGGGGCCAGTGCGCGCCCGGTCAGCATGCTGACGGCAATGATCTGCCCCAGCGTGAGGAGTTTTTCGCCCATCATCAGCGCACCCACTGCCACCACGGCGGTGCCGCACAGCGCCATGATGGCGGTGTTGATGTAGTTGACGCGGCTGACAATTTCACGCGTTTCGACGCTGTTGGCGGCGATTGCCACGGTCAGGCTTTCCCATTTGCGGCGGCTCCAGGCTTCGGCCCCGAGTACCT
>JBDLSU010000578.1:0-2779 GCA_039799405.1 Pseudomonadota bacterium
CCCTGATGCGTGCAATTGTCGATGGCGCGGTCGCGCGCCAGTTTCAGCGCGCTCAGGTTGGCCATCGAACCGCCACTGGTAAAGATGCCGCCCACTTCGCCCGCAGCGACGGCGGGCAGGTTCAGAAACTCGCGTAGCCACTGCAATGTTTCAGATTCAATTTGTGTGGCAGCCGGGCCTGCGCGCCAGGCTCCGCTGGTCTGGTTGAGCGCGGATGCGATGAAGTCACCCACTACGCTTTCCATCAGGGGTTTGGGCGAAATATAGCCCAGATACAAAGGGTGGGCTACGTTGCAATAACCGGATGCGATGCGGGCAAAAGCGGTATTGATCGTTGCCTCCAGGCCTTCGCCCTGCTCCGGCAATACCGTACCGGCTTGCAATGGAGCCGGCAGATCCGCTTGCCAGGACAAGGCCGGGTAGTTGCCCGCATGGCGGCGCAGGTGTAATACCTGCTGCAAAGCCTGTTGCAAGCCCGCTGCGATCTGGGTGTCGCTACTTTCGGACGAGGCACCATCACGCCATAGTTTGTCAACTGCGTTCATGTGAATTCTCCAATCGGGTCAATGTCGAGTTTGATGCGATTTTGAATGCGCTGGTGAATCGCCAGCGCGCGTTCGCGCGTCTCAGCCTGGATCAGGTAATAGCAAAAGTGGGGCTGTGCCGAACGTGGCAAGGCATATACGCGATCACCGGGCTGGTTCAATATCTGCACATCAATCAAACCTGGAATGTCAGAAAATATCTCGCTGCCATGTATTTGCTTGAGTACGCCGGTTTGTGTGTAAACGATGCCACCATACAGAATTGCACCGTGGGCGGTGCCAGGTGTTGGCACCGCATTGCCACACAAGGCATCGGCCAGCCAGGTGTATTGATTGATGCCGGTCAGAATTTCAGATGCTTTCACGGTGTAGGCACCGCCCGGACGCAAGCCTGCTTCCAACACTTTCGGACCATCTGCACCAATACGAATTTCAACATGGGCTGCACCTTGTTGCAGGCCCAGGGCGCGGGCTGCACGAATTGCCAGTTGTCCCAGTTCCTGTTCCATCTCGCTACCCAGGGAACTGGGCCAGACCGATAGCGTTTCGGCAAAACAGGGCCCGGCCGCCGGGGCTTTCTGGAACAGGCCGAGCACATGGCTTTGTCTGCCATGAATCACCAGATCGACACCAACCTCTTCTCCCGGGCAAAATTCCTGGGCGATCAGGCTAACCGCGCTGCGGCCATAGGCAAAGCGGTTGCGGTTGTCCTGCAGGCTGATATTGTGCGATTGTTGCAGCATTTTGTGCAAAACTTCGCTGGCGGCGGCGAATTCCTGGGCATTGCGTATTCGGATCACGCCCTGGCTGTTCATTGAGTCAGCCAGTTTGATCACTGCATCGCCAGCGAATTCTTGCTCGATCAGTGCCCAGTCATCGGCCCGCCGCAGTAGAGGTACGGTGCGGGGAACCGGAATACCTTGTCCTTGCCACATCAAATATGACAGATATTTGTTGCGACTGGCCAGCGCCGCCGCCTCGCCATAGCCCGGCAAGCCGAGCATGGCCGAAATGCGGGCGGTGAGCATGGTGCTGCCTTCGTACACCGGTAGCAGAGCTGCAAATGGCTGTTGCTGGTGGTGCTGGCATACGGCGTCAATCACGGCGGCTTCATTCCACAGTGGCACGGTAATGACCTGGGCCTGTCCGGCAAACAGGTCAACCGGTAGATCCCCGATCAATACGATTTGCCATCCGGCCTCGGTCAGTGCGTCTACCAGCCAGCGCGAGGGATACGCATGGATAATGCCTAATCGGCGCTTGTTTTTCATTCCGATCTCCCTAGAATGTGCCGGTCCGGATACCCGGTTTGGCGACCAGATTGACCAATACCGCTTGCGAGGTCGCCAGTTGGCCCGGCTCGAATGCTTCACGGGTGATGTTATTGGTCCATAGTTTGCCACGCTCGGACAATTGCCAGGCATCGCCTGCGTCGTAGAGGTAGCCGTTATCGATCCATGACTGGAACAGTTCCGGTGGAATCGAATCGATGGCTGCCTGGTACTGTTTGTCCAGACGCAAAAATTTGCTGAAAAAGACGGCACCGCGGTTTTCCTGGCATTGCAGGCGTGCTGAGACTTTCTCCAGCGCAGACTGGTCTTGCTCAATCGCCTCCATATAGCGGTTGACATTGCCGTGATTCATATAGCACAAGCCATCCACATAGCCACGGGCTGATGAACCGATGGCGATGGTTTCTGCATCATGCCTGCCATCGCCACCACCCCACAGCAAACGGAAATATTCGCATACCTTGCTGCGTTTGGAATAGACCTGATCAGCCACATTGGCATAGCCTGCGCGCGGTAACAGAACGCGCAATTGTTCTGCCAGTGCCAGCATGACCCCGTCGCTGGGTTTGGCCGGGATTTTTCCACCTGCCATCATTTCCTTGAATTGCTTGGGAAACGCGAAATAGTGCAGGTTGTAATAATCAATGCTGTCGAAGTCATCTTCGATCAGGCGCGCGATATCCTGCTCCAGTTGCTTGATGGTCTGACCTGGCAGGTTGTACATCATGTCAACATTGATTTCATCAAACTGGCGCTCGCGTGCCAGACGGGTGGCGCGTGCTACGTCGTCCAGAGTGGCGTTGATATTGAAGTGCTGGCGCAAGCTGGCATCATAAGTTTGCAAGCCAAAACTGATGCGCGAAACATCAAATTCTCGCAATACATCCAGCCGCTCTGGGTCGCCCAGCGTAACGGGTTCGCCTTCAAACGAGATTTCGGCAT
>JBDLSU010000579.1:0-3490 GCA_039799405.1 Pseudomonadota bacterium
CCCGCCAGGCTTCATCTTCTTCCAGCGTGGCAACCATCTCCGCCACCAGGCTGGCATGGGCGCTATTGGGCCAATGTTGGATAAACGCTTGTAATGCAGCGATTGATGCCCGGTCAACTGCGGCCCAGGCCTGGTTTTCGCGCTGCTCTTGCTCGGCGGCTTCCAGCTTGGCAATGGCGGCTTGTGCTTGCGCCACATGGCGGCCACTGGGGAATAATCTGCTGTATTTTTGCAAGGCGACCAAATTGGCATCGGCTTGCACTTCACGCCACGCGGCATCGTCCTTTTCTTGCTGCCACGCCGCGACAAATTCATTGACTTCGGTTTGATATTCGCCAAACCCTTCTTCCAACACCCGTAAATACGCTTCCGGGGTGCCGAGCATGCGCGCCGAGCGCAACAGGCTTTCGCCACGAACTTGGCGCGCCTGATGTTGTTGCTGCCGCCTTGCGGCTTCCAGCCGATCCGACAAAATCAAAACCTGCTGCGGCGGATACTTGGCAACGACCAAATCGCGCAAGGTGTCGGCACAGCATTGGGCGACCGGGGTATCGTAGCGTTCGGCGGCAAAATGGTCTTCAAAGGTGCGCAGCAAACGCGCAATTTTGATGGCGTTAAAATCGGCCACATCTGCCAGACAGAGCGGCGCACCGTCACGCAATGGCTGCTGTGCCTGCATGCGGATTTGCTCGCCTTCCGGCGCGTGCTGCTGCACCAGCGCCTGCATGGTGTTTGCGATGTCGCGGTTGAAGCCATCATCCAGAATAAAATGGCGCTCATTACTGGCACGCTGCTCCAGCACAGACAAAAACGCGGCGGTGTAAAGTCCATGGCTGCGGGTTTGCCCGTCAACCGGGTAGTGATGCAATTCCAGTGCAACCTGGTCGGGCGGGCAAGCGCGCAAGATGGCCAGATCAGGCTCTTGCTTGCGCGCGCCATACGCAATGCGGGCGGAAACCGTGGTTTCAACACGGACATCGAGTGCAGTACGGCAGGCATCAAACACCAATACCCGCTTCACATTGGGCCAATGCTGGGTGTGATCAAGCAAGGCCGATTCACTGATGACGCCTGGCAAACCACTGCTGGGGCGGGTCATTGCATGCTGCGGTGCTTTGGGTGCGAGCAGATATTGCTCACCTGCCAACATTACACCATGCCCGGCAAAATACAAAACCAGAATGGTTTCATCACTCTGTTTTAATTGGCTGGCCCAGTCATCCAACTGATCAAAAATCGTTTCGGGGCTGCCTTGTTCGGCATAGCCAAGGTCGGTGTCAAGTAACACCTTGGTGGTAAACCCCAAACGATCCTGAAATGCTTGCGCCAAAGCAATGGCATCTGAACCAGCGCAATGCAAGTGGTCTTTACTATCAAATTTTCGGTATTTGTCGATACCGATAAACAGGCCAAATTTTTTCACATTAAACATTCCAGATTGTAGCGTTCCATATCATTTATCTTGCCTTGCTGCGCTTTTTGAGTAATTACTTTTTTAGCGGCAAACCGGATCGGGTAAAAAACGCAACCTCCTACCGGCGCTGTATTCGGCCAGTTCCAGATTCCATGCTGGTGTGTGTGGCAAATTTCGCTGCAAGGCATCCAGCAAAATGACACCCTGATCGATCGTTTTAACCACCCGAATTAATAACAAGGGGCGTTGCTCAGCGCTATCATTACCTTGTTTAAAATTCCTCCCCAAGGCCATCAATTTTATTTTATTGCAATCAATACCAACCTGATTCAACCAATCTTTTAATTTAATCGCACGCCTTTTTGCCCGGTTCATTTCGTCAACATTTGGCCCATCATAGGATGACAAGCCAACCGCAATAATTTTTTCCGATTGATTCCATTCGGCGACACTGCCGGAATTGCGCCATTGGGTTAACAATTGATCGGAATAGTCCGATTCACCAGCGCGCCCAAACAAACCTACTTTGCTGCTTGACCGGTACAGCCAGTTGTACCCGGTATCTTCAACTGCAAGGATATGGGTTTCGATTTCGACTCTATTTCCTTTGCTATCTGCGATAATTTTTGGCTCTGATTTTTTTGAGACCGGTGGCGGTATTGGTGGTACCGATGATGCTGATGATGATACTGATGATGCTGATGATGATACCGATGATGCTGATGATACCGATGACGCTGATGCTGATGCTGATGGTGGCGGTGGGGGAGGCTCGGGGGGCGTATCACGAGCTGGGCAGGGCGAAAAACGAGCAAAATAAAGCAATAATGCCAATAAGCAAATCAAAATCACAATAACGATCCGCTCCCAATACACTGGCGGTGGCGGTGGCGGTGGTGGTGGTGGTGGTGGTGGCGGTGGCGGTGGTGGTGGTGGCACAGCCTGATCATAAATAACAGGTGCAGACGCAGCCAAGTCCGCGTCAATGGTCTGCTCAATACCAATGCCAAGGGCATGTCTTACGCTATCCATGCCACTTTGCACGGCAGTGATCAGTTGCTTGTCAAATACCAGTGGCTTTCCCAATTTCGACCGGTTGTCCAAAGCATCCAACAACGAATGCATGAATAAGCCTTGGCTGATCTTGGAAAGCTCCATGGCATTTTGATCTGTCATACAGGATGAAATGGCGGACCAATTACGAGCGGCTTTTTTCGAGCCAAACGCGAGATTTCGACAATGCACCCCCAACTCTAATAATTTACCCTCGCCCGCACCGCTCGCATGAATATCTTTTCGACAAGTATCGGCCAAAAACAACCATTCCACGCCGGGTCTGGCATTCGCCATAGCGATCATGCCATTGAATGCCACCGCACCACGAACCGCTGCTGTTTCGGTCGATGCCAGCAAGTCGGTTTGCACTTCAGGAAACAAGAGGACTTGCTCCCTCCCATGCGGGCAATCGACTTCCATGCCATGCCCGGCAAAATACACAATGATCAAATCGCCATCGGCCACTTTTGTTTGTATTTGGGTTAGCCGCTGCATGCATGTTTCTGCGCTCGGTGCGGTTAACAGTTCGCTGGCGACACCGAATTTTTTCACCAGTCTCGTATGGAACGAACCTGCATCACGCTGGGCAAATTGGGCTTTGGGGATAGCCGGATCATGATAAGCATCAATGCCAACACATATGGCCCACTGTTTGCCCGCTTTGTTGCGTTGCAGATGGGCTTGCATCTTTTCATCTGCCCCTCTTTGATTTGGCCCCATTGCACTCTCCAAATAATATTGCGATTGAGACAGCATGCGTGAACTTTATCGCTTCATTTAATCACAAATCACCTTACTTGTAACCAAAACCGCCAACAAAAGTTTTCAGTTCAGCACATCTGCCACAAACCCACAACTCGCCCCCGCCAACTTCACTTTGGCCAAAAAATCCGGTTGCACGCAGGCAGATGAGGCCGCTGGCAGCAAAATGCGCATGCCCGCTTGCAGGTGGCTGGCAATTAATTGGCATTTGGCAGCGATTCCTTCCACTTCGATCACACGGCCATCGGGCAAGCTGGC
>JBDLSU010000580.1:0-4915 GCA_039799405.1 Pseudomonadota bacterium
ATCATTAGACACAGCAGCCGATTTCTGGCGCTCGCACCTGCTCATTGCCTAACGAAAGGATTGGGGATAAATTACCAACAAAGCCCGCTCAATGACTGATACACAGGGGTTTTCGCCGATGGTATAATTCCGGCCAGAATGTAGCACTTGCCCGGGTACATTTTTACAGTTTTTTGACGCCACCCGAAACGGCTTTCCATTCAGGAATGGTCATTGAACCCGCCATGCCAGACTGGCGCATGCGGGTAATAAATGATTTCTCTTCATCCCACCAAAACAGGCGAGAATCTTATGGCTGAACAATTTATTGGTTTAAATAATGTACCGCTCCAGATGCGGGGTATGGTCGCAGATGGCATGTGGCAAATGCTGAAAAAACAGGGCTTTGATATCACCCAGCTCGACCGGCTGAAAGGGATGCTGGATATCTGGGCGCATCGGCGCAAGGCCGTTTTGCAGCCACTGCAGCAAGTCAAGGACGACTTGTTCTGGCCCGATCTGGAGCATGATACCGCCTGGTTTGACAACAGCCTGTTTCCGATTTCTGCCGATATGGAAGCGGCTTACCCTGAATTGCTGGAAGAGTTGAAAATGCTTCAGGGGCGCAATATGTTTGCCCATTATGGTGCGGCCAAACCAGGCGACCCGGCGCTGGCAGGTAATCCGATTGGCTGGAAGCAGTTTTCACTGCTGGAAGGCAGCAATATTTTCCACAAAAAAAATTGCGAACTGGCCCCGGTGGCGGCCAGAATTGCGCAACTGGCGATTGAAAAAAATGCAGCCGTGCTGCAGGTTTCTTACCTGACACTGGGGCCGGGCGATGTGCTGGCACCGCATGTTGATATCGGAAATTTTCTGACCAGTTGCCACCTCGGGCTGGAAGTACCGGAAAACTGCGCCCTGAAGGTGGGCAGTGAAGAGCGGCCATGGATCAATGGCAAATGTATCACCTTCAATAATAGCTACATCCACAGCGCCTATAACCGCAGCAATGTGGTGCGCTATACCTTTATTGTGCATGCGCTGCATCCGGATCTGACCCCGGTAGAAAAACAGGCGGTCAAGTTCCTGATTACCACGGTGGCAAAAGGCGGTTTTTAATTTTTCAGTTTGTGTTTCAGGGCCGGGGCACTGCGCTACTCCGGCCTGCCCTCCTCCCGTCCTGCCCTCCTCCCGTCCTGCCCTCCTCCCGTCGCGGCGCGCACCGGCATAAAAAGCCAATGCGCGCTGCCGATGCGGGTTCAGATCTTATTTCAGTAGTGCCAGCATCTGCGTGACGTTTTGCGCAAAGGTCTGATCCAGCCAGGCTATGGTTTCAGCATGATGCATGCGGGTACTGAAATCCCAGTTACTGAGCAGATAATCGTCATGCACCTTGATGTCAAACAGCAGAAAGTGTTCCCGGTCAGGATAGGGATTGCCTTGCGCATCGACCGTCGATTGCGCCGCTTCCGGCAATGGCAATTGCTTGATACCGCCATCATCGACTTGTTGATTTGACCAGGTATGGCCGAGGAAATTGAAATTGATCCGGGGTTCACGGATTTGCGCCATTTTGTCGCGAATGAGCGGGTCGGGATGGCAAAACCGTAACAGGCCACAGCTTTTGTCCATCGGCACAGAACGTAACTGTTGTGCCACCGAGGACAAGATGGCGTTGACATCATCCACTGCGGCATTCAATTCCATCACCAATGGATACAGGCCCGACATCCAGCCCACGGTACGGGAAATATCCAGTTCATTGCCCGGCACAAAACGCCCGCTGTCGATCAGGTTCAGGTGGACGAAGTCTTTACCACTCCAGAGGGCATAGGTGCGCATGAATGCGGCCATTAATACTTCCTGCAGGCTGGCCCGGCTTGGCGCACCGGATTGGAATGCGCTATCAATCCCGGCGATCCGGTGTACCCCGTTATGCACTTTAAAACTGCCGGCGGCGCAGCGGCCATCGGGAAAATCAAGGGGGATCGCGGTATCGGTAAAACGCTTGCCACCGAGCCAATAGTCAAGTTTGGCGGCACATTCTGCCGTTCCCATATAGCGGTGCAAATAGTGGGCGTAATCGAAATAACTGGTCGAATTTCCAGGCAAGCTGACCGTTTGCCCGGCCATTAATTGCTCATAAATGTGTTTGAAATTAACCGCCAGGATAAAGTTGGACGTGGCATCGGTTGCGTAGTGATTAATCGATGTCATCAACTGTGGCTGACGGCTACCGGCAAAATCAAGCACGCACATCTGTATCACCGGCCCGGTGCCGACATGGGTGCTGTCCATCAACTGTTCCATGATGTCATTGATCTGCTGGCGATACTGTTCATCACTGAGCACGCCAAGCTGGATCACGCGGAATGAAGTCGATTCCGGCGGTGCAATAATTTTCGCCTGCCAGACACCCTCATCATCCTGAACATGGCACAGGCGCAAGGCATCATGATGGGTAATCAACAACTGCAGGGCCTGGCCCAGACAGTCTGCATCATAGTCGGCTGGCAATTCTTGCAAGCTGTTATTGTTCCAGCGGTTGCGCCCTTCCGACGAAACCCGCAAGCTGTGCGCATGGTTGGGCAAAATCGGCACCGCGCCCAATTGCAGCGCACTGCTACTTGCCGTGCTGGCGATGGGTGCGGCTGCGGCCGCCATTGCCGCCAGGGTCTGGTGTTGCATCGCATCGGTCACCGACAATTGATATCCGGCATGCGCAAAGCGGGTCGAGAGTTGAATCGCCAGGAAGGAATTGCCGCCACACTCAAAGAAGTTGGCCTGGCGACCAATTTTTTCTACCGCCAGATTCAGCAGCCCCGACCAAACCTGGGCCAGAATGCGTTCGACCTCCAGTTGCGGCGCTTCATACTGCCCCAGCATGCTGCTGGCATCGGGTTGCGGCAGTGCCTTCAGATCAACCTTGCCGTTTTGGTTCAGCGGCAAGGCTGGCAATACCACAAAAAATGATGGCACCATAAACTGCGGCAGCAAACCGGCCAAATGCACGCGCAACGCTGCACTCAGGCTGGCATTGGCGCTGGCGGAATCCGCAGGCAAAGCCGCAGGTTCCGACAGGCTCAAATAGGCCACCAGAATTTTTTCACCTCCGGCATCATTGCGCGCCACGACCACCACTTCCCGGATACCGGAATAACTGGCCAGCGCGTGTTCAATTTCGCCCAATTCGATGCGATAGCCCCGGATTTTGACCTGATGGTCAATCCGGCCAATATAGTTCAATTCGCCATTGGGCAGGCGTTGCGCCAGATCACCGGAGCGGTACAACCGTTGCTGGCCCAGGCCGGGCAAATGGATGAAGCGGGCGGCAGTCAGCTCTGGCTGGTTCAAATAGCCGCGCGCCAGGCCAGCACCGCCCACCAGCATTTCACCAACGATACCCGGTGGCACCAGGGTCAGCGCCCGGTTCACAATATGCAGGGTCAGATCGGGCAAGGGGTCGCCGATGTAACTGGCACCGTTGGCCGTGGCCAGCATGTGTTGCTCAATGCGGCGGAAGGTGACGTGTACCGTGGTTTCGGTGATGCCATACATATTGATCAATTGCGGTTGTTGGTCACCGTGTTTTTCCATCCAGGGTGCCAGCGTCGCCAGGTTCAGCGCTTCACCGCCAAAAATCACATAGCGCAAGGCCAGGGCGGCTTGCTCCGGGCTATCAGCCCCGCCCTGCTGGTCTTGTTCGATCAGGTTGACAAACGACCCCGGCGTCTGGTTCAACACCGTAACTTGTTCGCGCAACAATAACTGATAAAAATCCGCTGGCGAGCGCGCCACCGGGTAAGGCACCATCACCAGTTTGCCACCATGGGCCAGTGCGCCCCAGATTTCCCAAACCGAAAAATCAAAGGCAAACGAATGAAACATGCTCCAGACATCGCGCTGATTAAAATCAAAGCGTGATCGGGCCGCATCAAACAAGCGCGTGATATTGCCATGCCCGATCATCACGCCCTTGGGTTGTCCGGTCGATCCCGAGGTAAAAATCACATACGCCAGACTGGCGCGGCTGATGCCGCTGGTGGCTGGATCGATATTGCTGTCGGGGCATTGCGCCAGTGCCTGCTGCAACCCGGGGTCATCCAGACACAGCACGGCAGTGGCAGCGGATCCGATAGCGCGCTCGCGCAAGTGCTGTAGCGTCATCACGCAATCAAGGCGGGCATCGGCCAGCATGTGGGCCAGACGCGCTGCCGGGTAGTCCGGATCAAGTGGCACATAGGCGGCCCCGGCCTTGACAATCGCCAGCAAGCCCACCATCATCGCGACCGAACGCTCCAGGCACAGACCCACCAGCGTATCGGGCCTAATCGATTGTTGTGCGCGCAAATAATGCGCCAGGCGATTGGCCCGGGCATTCAACTCGCCATAGCTGATTGCCTGGTCTTCAAACACCACGGCAATTGCCTCCGGTGTGCTGGCGGCAAAATGCTCAAAACGCTGGTGAATGCAGTCGGTGCCGCCAAACTCCGGCAGGCTTTGCTGCAAGGGCGCGCGCAGTTGCTGGCGTTCGTCCGGGGTCAGCATTTCCAGCGCAAACACCGGGGTATCAGGCGCATTGAGCATGGCACGCAATAAAATCGCAAAATGCTGCCCCATGCGCGTAATGCGCGACGCTTCAAACAGGTCGGTATTGTATTCCCAGGAAAGCAACAGGCCGTCTGCCGTTTCACTGGCCGACAAGGTCAGGTCAAATTTGGCAATCACGCCTTCATGCTCAACTTGCGTCAGGCTCAAACCCGGCATGTCGAGCACGCCTTGCTGATTGTTTTGCAATACCAGCATGATCTGAAACAAGGGATTGTGGTTCAGGCTGCGTTCCGGGTGCAGGGTATCGACGATTTGTTCAAACGGCACCTGCTGGTGCGCATAGGCATCAAGCAAGAGGGTTTTACTTTGCTGCAGCAAGCTG
>JBDLSU010000581.1:0-3078 GCA_039799405.1 Pseudomonadota bacterium
GGCTCCAGGCTTCGGCCCCGAGTACCTTGATGGTGTCCAGCCCATTCATACTTTCAAACAAATGCGCGGTGCGCTGGCCGCTTTCTTGCATCGAGGCGGCTACATGGCGCGCCAGCGGGCGCTTTGCGCCAAAGGCCACCAGCAACAGGATCGGTATTGCCGCCAGCGGCACCAGCGCCAGCCAGCCGCCGACTATCGCTATCACCGCCAAAAACAATAGCAAAAATGGCACATCGCCCAGCGCGGTCAGGGTGCTGGAAGCGAAAAATTCACGCACCGATTCAAAGTCGCGCACGGTATTGGCCAGGGTGCCGCCGGAGGCCGGGCGGGTGGCGGCGCGCAGGCGCAAACACTGGGCGAAGATGGATGAGGAGAGTGCTACGTCGATGCGGCGTGATGCGGTTTCTACCAGTTCGCTGCGCAGCAAGCGCATCGCCAGTTCAAAACCGGTCAGCGCGACGGCGGCGATAGTCAGCACCGCCAGGCTGGCGGTGGCGTTATTGGGAATGACGCGGTCGTACACCGCCATGGCATAAAACGGCAACAGCGCGCCGATGATGTTGAGTACCAGGGTGCCAAGCAAGGCCCAGCGTAAAATCCAGCGGTTGCGCTCGAACACATCCCAAAACCAGCGGCCATTGACCGGCATGCTATACAGCAAACTGCGTTGATCGAAAAACATTTGCGGCCGCACCGCCACCCAGCGTGCGCCCGGCACTTCAGCCGCCAAGGCGCTGGCGTCGAGCCAGGAGCTGCCGTGTATGCCGGGGATATGGCATTCATACTGATCCTGCTTGATCGCCAATACCACCAGCACCTGGCCCTGCGGGTTCAATAGCAGGGCGGGCATTGCGGTCGGGCGTCGCGCCTGGGTGGCGCTCAGTTCGGTGCCGACCAGGCCACCATGCGCCAGCACCTCGGCCAGCGCGCCGGGGTTGCTGCTGCTGCTGTTATCGTCGCTGTTCAGGCTGCTATTGGCCGCGCCATAGGCTTCCAGGCTGGCGCGCAAGCGTTCTGCTTCCAGGGTTGCGCCAAAAAAGCGCGCCAGAAACACGATGGCGTCGCGCAGCGCAGCCAGGTCGCCAACAATCGGTTCAGCTTGAGCAGGTGGCTTCATAAATGATCCGTCCGGAAAAGGTAAAAAGGGTATCAAGCAGGCTTAGCAGGCTTGATACCCTTGCATGCGCTGATTAAACCACAATCAGCGCAAGATACGGCTTCAAATTAGTGATGAGCGCCTGAAATGGCTGGCGCTTCAACCCCAAATCAGGCGCGTTTGCGACGACGTGCAACCCATGCCAGTGCGCCCAGACCCAGGCCCATCATGGCGTAGGAGTATGGTTCACGCCTAGCACCGCATAAAAAACCCTTGATTTTTCACGCAAAAACTCAGTAAGTCATTGTTTTAATTGAGGAAACCTATAAGTATCCCCCCTCGACTCTTTCTCAGTTTTTCTCAAGTTTACTCAATGGACTTAGGAAAAAAGCGTAGGTTTTTATCTGCGAATTTTCAAAACCTACGCTACACTTTCCTCATGAATTCGATTATTTGAGGATAAAAAACATGCCTTTTGACAGCAAAGCCACTCCCAATTCCAAAGTATCCGGGTTTGATGCCCGTGCCGCAAAATCGATGTCTCCTGGCGACAGTATGACTTTCGATGATCTTCCCGGCCTGCGCTTTGAAGTCACGGGAAGAAACAAGTCGTGGATTTATCGCTATAAAAGCCCGATCACTAATCTGATGAAGCAATATAAGATTGGCGAGTGGCCCGCCCTGTCTTTTAATGCGGCAGTTGTGAAATGGGAAGAACTGCGGGCACTTAAATCAAAGGGCCGCTGCCCGGCCCAGGAGCGCGATGAAGAGCGGGTAGCCGACAAACTGGAAAAAGAAAGGCAAAGACTTGCCCAAAAAGAGGCCAAGCATGTGGAAAGTTATACCTTGGCAAAGCTGGTACAAGATTTCCTGAATAATGTGATTGATAAACGCCGTGGTGAGGCTAGTGCCAAAAATATACGTCGCTTGCTGCAATCCATTCCAGGTGAAATTGGCAAGGTGCCAGCAACTACCCTGTCGCGCAAGCAGGCATATGCGCTGATTGAATCGCGAGCCGATACGCCTGTTGCTGCCAATTTGATGCGCCAAGAATTATCAGCGGCATGGGAATATGCCCTGAACGCAGATTTGATTCCTGAAGCGACTCCCAATTGGTGGCATCGCATTATCAAGGGCAAAAAGAAGCTCAAGAGCCGTGGCAGAAAGATCAATGGCAAAAACATCGGCGCACAAAAACGCGTCCTGAGCGAAGCGGAAATTGGTATCGTGATCCCTTGGCTCCCCAATTTTGCATCACAAGAGATCGAAGATATTCTGACTTTGTATTTGTGGACGGGCACGCGCGGTGGTGAGATTGTGGCGATGGAAGCGCGCGAAATTACCCTAACCGATGAAATTTTATGGTGGACAATCCCCAAAGCCAAAACCAAAAATGGGCATCGGGATGAAGCCCATGATTTGCGGGTGCCTCTATTTGGTCGCGCCAGAGCCATTGTCGAGCGCCGCTTGAAACAATACCGGACAGGCTTTCTATTCCCATCGAAACGGGCAAAGACCGGACACTTCGTGCAAAACAGCATAGGCGATGCCGTCAATTACCACCAACCGTATTGCCGCAGGGATCAAGATGTTGAGCGCCCCAGGCTGGAAGTGACTTATTGGGCACCCCATGATTTGCGCCGGACGGCAAGAACCGTCCTGGCATCCCTTGAGTGCCCATCCGATGTCGCAGAAGCGATATTAGGCCATATGCAACCGGGGATTTGTGGCGTCTATAATCTGTATGCCTACGATAAGGAACGGGTGAAGTGGCTGGCGAAACTGGACGCGCATCTTGAAGAAGTGATTGCACGCGGCAAATCATTGGAATTAGCTAGTTGAAATAAATAGCGCCATCGCTCACAAAAATGGTGGCGCTTGCACATCAGGCTATAGACGCCCCGCTGCTACGGCATTATAGTGTTAGTTGCATGGGCAAATACTAGCCGACGCGTTCAGATCGTTTCCTTTTATGTGACGTG
>JBDLSU010000582.1:0-8787 GCA_039799405.1 Pseudomonadota bacterium
GGAAGAAAGCGATTTCGACGTGCTAAAAAGGGGCAATGCCTGTGGCGAGCCGCACCTTGCACAGTCCATACCAGAGCGCGAAGCAAAAGGTTTGCTTACCATCTTCACTGGCAAAGGAAAAGGTAAATCCAGCGCGGCATTTACCATGGGGCAGCGCGCCCTGTCGGCAGGTTTGCGCGTGGGTGTGGTGCAGTTTTGTGGTGGCAGTGCTGAGAGTAGTGCGTACCAGAGCCTGACACGGCATCCTGCCTGCGACTTTAAAATCTTTGGTTCTGATTGCACCTGGAAGCCGGAGAATCGCGTCAGCGATATCGCCACCGTTAATTTTGCCTGGGTGGAAGCGAAGGATATGCTATGCGATCCTACTTATCACATGGTGCTGTTGGACGATATCAATTTACTGATCAAACATAACTTTTTGGATTTGGATCAAGTGAAACTCGCCCTGCGCCTGCGCCCCAAACATATGCATGTTGTGATGACTGGACGGCATGCGCCGTTTGAACTGATTGATGTTGCGGATATTGTGACGGAAATGCGCCAGCTAAAGCACCCGCACAGCGCTAAAGCACCGCTGTTGCCGCAAGCAGGCATTGAGTACTAACCCGAAACTGGAGCCAACCAAAATGAACCCATCATTCACTCATTTACGCGCCCGTACATCGAGAACAAAAAAGACCTGTACCAGCAAAATTGCCAGCTTTGCCTGGCTAAATTGGGCGCTATTAGCCTGTACATCAGCAGCAGCGCAATGCCTGGTCGTGCAGACGCCACTTCCCTATTATGCGAACGCCAACTTGGCCCAGCAAAGCAATGCACTCGTTTTGGCACCGGGTCAAGTGGTTCAAGCCTGCGAGAAGACCAACTCAGGCCAGCAATGCGTTACTTTAATGATGCCGACCATTGACGAAGGCGTGCTCAGAATCGCCAGCTTGCCCGATCTGGAGACGGGTGATGTCAGTTGGCTGGCGTTTTCCAAGAATCGAATCAATCTGTGTGCTGCCAGACCCGCAAGTCATACGGTACTTTGCCAGCAAATGCCGATGGAAAATTTGCCAGAAGGGCAAATTCAAGTGCGGTACTATCCTGACAAAGTTGCCTATCTTGAGTATTACCAAATGGCAGCGAGTCAACGCAGCACGGCGCAGCGCCAGTTAGACTTGAACCAGCTTGGCATCGCCGTCATGACAGGGCGTAGTCTACTGACGGATGTATTAAGACAAGCTGACCCAAGCAAGGCAAGCGACTATGCCAACCTTTGCATTAGCGGGCGCGATGCGTCTGGTGAGTGGGCTTTGGGTGTGTGTGGCGTTACGGAAGATTTTTCTTTTTTTGGCTCGCTGCTTAACCTGGTGCGGTAAAGCGATTGACCATGTAGGTCAGCTCTAGCCGGGTGGCAATAGTTCAAAGTTGCATTACCACGAAGAAATTCAAACGCAAATGTCTCGTTTTTGCCTCAAAAATTTCGGCGTAGGTTTTCGCGTAGGTCAAATTTTTTGAATAGGAAAAAACGAAAAAAGCCCGCAATTTTTCGCGGGCTTTCTCTTTTGGGTTTTATCTGAATTTAGCCGAAATAACCCGCAAGTTAAGCGATTATCCGAGCTTTTTTGCTTGCTTGCGACGTGCCACCAATGCCAGCGCACCCAGACCTGCGAGCATCATTGCATAGGTTTCTGGTTCTGGAACCGCCGTCACGGTGCCAAACAATTCAGCCGAGGCACGACGGCCTTCTTGTACGTGGAATTGATGCGCATTCGATTCCAGGAAGCCATCGCCCACCACATTACGGAAACCATCGATCTTGATGGTGTAGGTAATGTCACCGATCACGAAACGGCTGGACGAAGTGAGGCTGTTGAAATTCACAAAGTCTGCGCTGGCAACCGGATCACTGGTGTTCGCGGTGCTGTTCAGACCCAGGGTAAAGGTCGAGAACACAGCAGGAATGCCAGGCTGGGTGAAATTGAGTTGGGTTTTGAAATCCAGGGAAGAGGCATTGCTGCCGGCGGAGGTGGTACCGTTGAAATACGACAGGGTGCCGAGTTTGAACGGTGTATTCAGATTGACATCAAAATTGCTGCCAGTGAAGGTCAGGTTGTTGGCACCGACGCCAAAGTTACCGGGATTGCCCCAGGTAAAGGAATTGGTATTAACACCGGAAAATGTGGTGTTCAGGGGTTGTGGGTTGGTAAATACCGCGCTGGAAGTGCCGATCACGTCAGCAGCATGGGCAGAGACCGCAGCAAAAGAAGCGATCAGGGCGAAAGATAATAATTTTTTCATAGGTTCTCTTTTAGGTGTGAATGGGTTAAATGGCAATGCAATAAAAATTAAATTGCGATTTTTTGCAAGCGATTTTTGCCAGAGCGCATTCTACCCAAGATTGAATGGCAATACAAGCCACTTTCTTAGTGTTTTACTCTAAAAAAACCAATAAACTGCCATCATTCATCTTGCCATCGAAGAATTGGGCTGCGGATCCCATACTGTTTCAACTGCATTTACATCACTCACACCCCAACAAGCATTGTCAAAATCTAATTTTTATCGACCTGTTGCAAAAACTGCTGAATCTCTTGCCCCACTTTTTGGCTTTGATCCCACATCACAAAGTGGCGCGCAGGCGCGATGGTGACCACATTCAGATTTGCCGTACCACGCATCAATGACTTGTAATAATCTCGCTTCATGCTTTCGCTGATCCTGAAATTGACCATATCGGGTGGATTGTAAGGGGCCATCAACAAGACAGGCACACTGATTTTGCTTAAACCCGGACGCAGATCGGTCTTGAACACTTCTGCCATATATTGCGCGGTGGCGGCCGGATCGCTTTTGGCGGTGAGTTTGGCCAATTCGGCCGCCAATGCCGGATCGATCACGCCGGTATGCTTCATATAATCGCCCTGCTGCGCCACAAACTCGGCCGGGCTGGCCGCCGCCATTTTGCCGGACATGCTTTGCGCCGCTTGCTGGCGCTGTTCAAGCGACATGTTTTCACTGCCGGGAAACACTGGCAAGCCATCGATGGCGATCACGCCAGCCAGTTGGCCGGACGCCTTTTGTGCCAGATCCAGCGCCATGATGCCACCCAGGCTATGGCCGATCAATACCGGTTTGGTCAACTTGCGGCTGCTGATCAAATCCTGCACGGCCTGGCGCGCACTGTCGTAAGTCTGGCCGGGACGAGCGGCGCGGCCGCTGAAGCCGGGCAAGGTCAGCACATATAAAGTATGGTTGCCCTTGAATTGCCGTACCGTGTCTTGCCAGACCCAACTGCCGCTGGCCAGGCCGGGGATCAGGATCAGGGGACGGCCGCTTTCGCCAAATTGTTCCACCAGTACCGGACCAACTTCAAAGACCGCCGTACTTGGCGGCATGGCAACAAGTGCATTGGTGGCCTCCGCTGCGCTGATTTGCGTGTTGCCGGATCGGCTGTTTTGGGTGCCATCGGCTGCGGCAAGTGGCAAAACACCGCCAAAAGCCAGCGTGAAGGCGAGCGAAACCACTGAAAGACGTACTTTCATAAAAACTCCTGTCAAGGTAAAGATAAAAAAGAATAAAGAGAATAAGGCGAAAAACCAGCGTAAAAATCAGGCGAAGAAAATCGCTTCAATTGGTTGTTCAAACAACTTCGCCAGAGCGAACGCCAGGGGCAAGCTGGGGTCATAGCGTTCAGTTTCGATGGCGTTTACGGTTTGGCGCGATACTTCGAGCAAGTCTGCCAAATGGGCTTGACTCCAACCACGCTCGGTTCGCAATTGGCGTACCAGGTTTTTCATCGGCTTACCCATCCCCGGATACAGGTGATCAGCCCCCACAACCCGAATAGCGATCCCCAGATGACGAACATGCTTAATTTGGGGAAGCCGACGTTTTCCAGAAAACCATAGCTGAAGGTCCAGGCGGCAGTGATGGCGGCACCGAGCGTGACGTTTTCCAGAATATACAGGCGGATATATTCATCAACCCGGTTAAATTGGCGCACCACCGCCCACAGCACCAGCAACATGCCCAGCATCGGGCTCATCAGTACCGCCGCCCGCGCCAGCCCCACAGGCATGTCGGGGCCAAACATCTGGGCCGGGATCAGGATTGCCGCGTACAGCAGCAAGCTGCCAAACAGTTCGCGCAGATAGATTTTATTGGCTTCACGTTCCCGCATTGGATCCTCCTGTGTGTAAAGTATGCTTGACATATTAGGGCAGGAAAGCCGCAATGTCAAGCTTACTTTACACAATTCAGGCATCAATGTGTGCCTGGTGCGCTTGCGGGATCATCTGGTTTGATCAAAGTGCCGCATCCACATGCAAACAGGACATCGACGGCATGCGGGCAATCAAAATTACCAGCGCCCGCCCAACCCGGTCTGCGCCAGCGATTGAATCCGCAACACCCGCACCGCATTGCGGTTTTTAAAGCCGGTCAAGGGCATCAGACCAGCGGCAATACCCGCATCGGCAGCACGCTCCAGTAGCGCACTTTCGGCCCCCGGTTGCAATACCGCTTCGCCCTGCCATTTGTAGCTATACGCGGGCATGTCGCCAATTTCGCGCACACTGCCCGGTTCCATATCCCAGCCATCTTCCAGAAAGCTCTGCCCGATCAAAGCCGCCACCGCCAAGGCCCCACTGCCCCATAAAAATTGTTCAGGCAAGGGTTGGCCGCTGATTTCTTCAAACTTGAAGGCGTCCACCGGATCGGTGTTGGGGCCATACGGCAGGCGCAGCAACTGGCGTTGCATTACCAGACCCAGCCAGTGGGCCTGACTGCTCTGGCACAGTGCTTGCCAATTGGTTCGCTGCGTGCCATCAACTTGCCAGTCGCGCGGGTCGGCTTGTTCGGCGTAGCTGCTGCAGCCGACAATGCTGCTGGCAGCTCCGGCCAAAAACGGCGCATTGATCTGGCGTGCAATCGCCCCCATGGCAGCCAGTAGGGCCAGGTCTTCGCTGCTGGTGTCAAACTGATACGATGCCACCAACATGCCCCACGGCACCGGGTTGGCGGCGCGTTGCCAGCGTTCGGCCAACATCTGATAACTGACACTGCGATCCAGTTGCGCACCATGGCCGGCACAATCCTGCGCCAGTTCGTGCTTGCTGGCATCGAGCAAAAACAGGCGCAAATCGCCATCCAGTTCCAATTGGGTCAGCAGAAAATGCACGCCGCGCCAGGCTGCTTCCAGCGCCTGAAATTCCGGATGCTGCAAAATGGCGCGCATTAACAGGCTACAGGCGGCATCTTGCAAACCAGGCAGTTCGGCCGGTAAGGCGGGAGCGGCGTGGGTAAGATGCGGTGCCACGATTTGCTTGATCATGGCCTCAAACGGATTGGCTTGTAGTACGGCAGGTGTGGCTTCACGTCCCAGCAAAGCCTGAAACGGGTTGTCGCTCGCGCTCACATCGGGCGCGGCAACCGATGCCGGGGTACGCGCCAGCAAATCCTGCTGCAGTTGCTGGCGTAGCGCAGCAAACATCGGCACATTGCGATAGATGGCGTCCGGGTGAAAATCATCGAGATTACGAAATTGCAAGCGAACTTGCGTACCGGCCAAATCCAGATCAAGCTGTGGCGCATGCCGCGCCATGATCTGATCAAAATTATCGATATCCACACCAGAGAAAGCACGCTCGGCCAATGCCTGCTTGCCACGATGACCGCTGAAGTTATCCAGCAGCAAAATATGCAACGGCAACTGTTCAAGCTCGCCTGGCTGTTGGACCGGTTTGAATGAAAACTCGAACGACATTGAGCCTGACATGCCTTTTCTCCTCAAAGTGACATTGGTGGGCAATTCTAGCAGAAAATGCAAGCAGTACGGCGTGGATCATTCCCGCTGTGCCATGGCTATCACATCACGTAAATTGCATAGCAACAGTGCGGGATTGCCGATGTAGCCTACCAGTGCATCATTGACCCGGGCTTCAATTTGTTCAGCACTGGCAAGTCCAAGCTGCACAAGCTGCCCGATATCGTCACGATCATTGTCCGCAAAGCGCGACAGCTTGCTGACGATTAAATCCAAAGGTGACAGCACAAAAACCTGTAGAAATTGCAAACCAAGATCAACCGGAATGGCATCTGACTGATAGTCTTCATGCAGTAAGGCGAAGGTGGAATTGTAGTTGGTGTCAAGAAAAACAACCTGAGGCGAACCATCTTCCAGCGTGACGATCACCGACAAATCTCTGGGAAAAATGATGCGCCCGGCAAATTCAGCATCGACATCGGTTGTTACCCGGGTTCCGGTGTACAAATGCACCGCCATACCGCCTGCCAGAAACACGGGCAGGCTTCTGCCCAAGGCCAGTTCCTGCTCCAGCTTTAAAAACAAAGCTTTCAAGCCCAAAGCCAGCGGCGTATCGGTAAACAACTGGGGTGTCGGGCGCTTCCCGGGTTCAGGCTGTTTCATGGCGATTATTTCTTGATGTTTCTTGATAATTCCAAAGTCAACATGTCACGCAAGCGCGGCAAATCAAATACCCATCCTTTTCGCACCACTTCGCCCGGTTCCAGGCATTGTTCCGGATATTGGGAGAAATACGCATCACTGATACGAAACCATTGGCTGGCTTCTTGCGGAAAGCGCCAACGCAAAATCAGTGCAGCGAGCCGAAACACGTTTGCCTCGCGCTGGTCTTGCGCGCTGGCATCCTGCCCCCTGCCGACGGCGGCACATCGGGTCAATAATTCGGCTTCGATTTCACGCGCGGTCATGGCAGTTCCTGATTGCTGGAAAATGAAACAAATTAAACAAATGAGACAAATGAAACGGTTGCTTTATCCGGTAAAAATTCTTCCGTGTATTTTACGCCTCAACGCCCACCCGCAACATCAATTGTTGTGCCAGTGGTGTAGGAAGCCTGATCGGACAACAACCACAGCACCGCCTGTGCCACTTCTTCCGGGTAGCCGCCACGCAACATGGGCACGCCCCCTTTCAGGCGATCAACCCGCCCGGCTTCGCCGCCGCTGGCGTGGATGTCGGTATAGATCATGCCGGGTGCCACGGTGTTGACGCGGATGCCTTCGGCTGCTACTTCACGCGACAAGCCAATGGTCAGGGTTTCCAGTGCCGCCTTGGAGGCGGCGTAATCGACATATTCTCCGGCGGCACCCAGGCGCGCCGCGCGCGAGGAAATGTTGACGATGGCCCCGCCCTGGCCGCCATGCCGGGTTGACATGCGCAGCACGGCTTCGCGCGCGCAGACAAAGCTGCCGACCACATTGGTGGCGAAAATGCGGGCAATGCGCCCGGCGCTCATGCTCTCCACCCGTGCTTGTTGCGCCAGAATACCGGCGTTATTTACCAGCGCGGTGACCGGGCCAAAGTGTTGATCCACTGCCTGAAACAGGCGCACTACGTCGGACTCGCTGGCGACATCGGCCTGAATCGCCATCGCCTTGCCGCCCTGCCCGGCGATGGCAGTTACAAGCTGATTGGCAGCGGCGTGATTATTCAGGTAGCTGATTGCGACCGCATAGCCTTGCTGCGCTGCCAGCAATGCGGTGGCCGCGCCAATGCCACGGGAGCCACCGGTGATGAGAATAATTTTTTCCATCGACGACTCCCACTCAATCCTTGTTCATTTCAGGAAAGCGATCCATGCGCGACAGCGCGGGAAACCACCATGCCCAACAGCCAGTGACCAGCAGCGTCGCCACCCCGCCAAAAATAATCGCAGGCACCAGGCCAAACCAGCCTGCAGTGAGGCCGGATTCAAATTCACCCAGTTCATTCGATGCGCCAATAAACACTGCATTGACCGCCGAAACCCGGCCCCGGATCGCATCCGGGGTTTCGATTTGCACCAGCAAATGGCGTACATACACGCTGATCATGTCACCTGCCCCAAGGATGAACAGCGCAGGCAGCGCGATCCAGAGCGAGGCACTGACGCCAATCGCCACCGTGGACAAGCCAAACAAGGCCACGCCAAAAAACATCCACCAACCCACCTTGCGTTGAATCGGCCAAAACGCCAGCGCAATCGACATCAAGGCCGCACCCACACCCGGCATGGCACGCAAAAAGCCGAGTGCGGTCGAATCCGAATGCAATACATCATGCGCATACGCGGGCAACAGTGCGGTCACACCGCCAAACAACACCGCAAATAAATCGAGTGACATGGCCCCCAGCAGCACCGGGCGTGAGCGCACGAACTGGATGCCTTCCAGCACGGTATGCCAACTGGCGGGTTCACGCCGGATTATTTGACCTGCCGGGCGGGTAAACCACATCAGCACAATCGATGCCAACAGCAGCGAGCCAACCACCGCATACACCACGGTTGGCCCGGCCAGATATAAAAAACCACCCAGTGCTGGCCCGGCAATGACCGCCACATGAAAGGTGGAGGAGCTGATCGCCACCGCCCGCCCCAGGCTTTCGGGCGGCACCAGATTCACCAGAATGGCATGGGTGGCGGGCATGACAAAGGCGCGGGCGCTGCCAAAGAGCAGCAAAACCGCAAACACCGGCCACACGCTTTTCATGCCGGACAGGGTAAAGGCAAATAACAGCAGCGAACACAGCAGTTGCGCCAGAAAGCAGCACAGCACGATACTGCGCCGTGGAAACACATCGGCCACATGCCCGGCCCATAGAATCAGTAATAAAAAGGGGGCAAACTGGGCCAGCCCGATCAGGCCCAGATCCATCACGTCGCCTGTCAACTGGTACACCTGCCAGCCAATTGCCACGCTTTGCATTTGTACCGCCGTGACACCCAGAATGCGTGCCGCCAGATACAGCGAAAAGTTGCGGTGCTTCAGTACGCTGAA
>JBDLSU010000583.1:0-16364 GCA_039799405.1 Pseudomonadota bacterium
GCGAGGTGGCACCATTGCTGACCCAGAAGGTGTTATAGCCACCGTTGCGGATGCCTTGCAAAAATTCGCTGGCCGATGATGTCACCTTGTGCGTGATCCCGGCACTACTCAGGTATTGATCGAGCGCATTGCCGCGTTCCAGATCACATTGCGCCAATTGCAGCGGATCTTCCAGCGGCAGGGTCACCGCGCCGCAGCGCCCGAGCAATTCTTCCAGCACGCGTTTGCAACGACTAAATACCAGCACGTTTTGCCAACCCACCGTCTGTTGCTGCACTTCCAGCGAGCTTTGTACCACACCGGGCAAGACCTTAAAGTTGTCCTGTGCCAGAGTCAGACTATTCGCGCCGATTTGTGCCAGCAACACTGCCACATACTGGCTACCCAGCACGGGAGGATTACCACTCACACCCCAGTTAATGGTTTGCGTAAAGCTGGCACCGATGCCCAGCGTTGGTGTGTAATTCGATTCGCTCAACACAGTCTGGCTGACCGGGTCCACAATGCGCATGGTCAAGGGCAAATTGTTGAGCGCACTGTTGCCGTTATTGCTGCTGCTGATCGCAATGCTGACGACTTCGCCCACATGCACTTCTTTGGGCGAAGCTTTCAGGGTACCGGTCAAGCCGCTGCCGGTCTCGCTGCTGGAAGCGACGGTGAAGTTGACGCTGTGATTATCATATTCCCGTCCCTGTACATCATTCAGGGTTTGACTGACCCGATAGCTGCCGGGCACGGCGTTGTTCAGGGGCCAGGTGGCGCTGAAGCTGGTGGCCAAAGCTGGCGTGAGCTGGGCGATCTGGTTGGTTTTACTGAACAAGAGCTGATTGGCCGGATCGAACAATTTAATACTCAGCGACAAGCCACTCAGCGTCAGGTTGGCAGACTGGTTGACCGCACGCGAGCTGATGGTCACAGTTTGCCCCGGCGTGTATTGCTGCTTGTCCACGCTCAGGCTCGACACTGCGCTGGCCTGGGCCTGATCGGCCAGAATCGTGATATTGGTACTGCTGGACGCTTGCAAGGCACCATTGCTGCTCAGGGTGGCCAACACCTTGTAGTTGCCGGGGGCAATTTTGCCGGTATCCAGCAAGCCCTTGATGGTGCTGTCGGTTTTGGCATCAAGCCGCACGTCTTGCTGGGTAACGCTGGCCACCAGGGCATTTTTTTCGTCATATACATTGACCTGTAATTGCCCACCAATGCTGCCCAGGTTGGGGTTATTCAGGGTGGTGGCGAGTTGGGCGTTCTGATTGGCACTGTATTCCGGCTTGTCGCTGGCTACTTGCAAATTGATCTGGTTACCAACGGCAACAAAAGGAATGGTCATCGGCACTTTGACATCCGTTGGGGAAAAACTGTTTTTGAATTGCAGGAAAGCCGATTCCAAAGTGGGCCGCTGTTCGCCCAGCGCCAGGTTGGCCAACAAGGTATCGAAGGTGATGGCGATAGCCTGGCTGCTGACATCACGCAAGCTCCAGACATATTCAGTGCGACCATCGTTCAGATTGATGGTGGCATTCGGTGCGCGTGAAAAGCCGCTCAGTGTTTGCCCTGGCTTGCTTAGCAAATGCGCATCAACACTGATCGCACCACAGGTAACCGGTACCTGCCAGACATCAGCAGGGTTACCGAAATCATTCCACATCAGGATGCGATTATTGAAGCGGTCAAATGACAGGTAATCAATATCGGACAATTTGCTGTCGATCTGCAAGCCATTAAGTAAGGCAGTGGCTTGACCAGTGCGCGGGATGATCTGTGCCAGCATCGATTCTTCCCCAGTGTCTTTATTGACTTTTTTCCAGGTATATGGTGCGATATAGAAATTTTCAGCACAGTCACCCGCAATGGTTGGCTGTCCATCGCCCTCAAATACTGGCTCATCCACCCCATCACCTTTTGAATACAGTATGGTGGTACTGCCATCCGGTTTGATAATTGAAACCAGATTATTCTCGTTTTGCACATAGACATTATCGCGGCCATCAATGGCAATCCCGCGCGGCCTCTCTATGCCAACGGCAGAGACTGTCGTCAGAAGGTTGGTAACAAGCGAGTATTTCAACAATTTTCCCGTCACCGCAAGCAGTACTTCATCCTGGCTATTGACTGCGACACCCGCTGCACCAGTACCATAACCCCCCAGGTAAGCCAGAACTTTAGTGCGACCATCCGGCATGATCTGGACCAAATTATTAACATTATTATAACCATTTGTCAAATACAAGCGTTGAGAAGAATCAATCGCCAATCCCGGATTGGGCACCATTCCCGTAACCACCCTGATGGTCTCGCCATTGGGCGTGGTTTTGTTCAGGCCAGACCCGTCGGAATGCCAGAGATTGCCCTCCCGGTCACTGGTCATGCCTTTGGGCTGGGGCACTGGCAGCAAGCGTCGCACCAAGGCCGTTTCTACACGTGAAAACGACGTGAAATCGGCACCGGTAAGCGTGAGTGTCATCGGAACTTTCTGCGTTCCCGGCCCCACCACTGGGGTGCTGGTAGCAAGTACACCACGCGCCAGTGGGCCAGCATGCAGGAAGTTTTGCACTGTGCCAACGCCATTGGGGTAACTGATTTCAAATTTGAAGTCGCCACTATACGGCGGCGTCCAGTTGCCAAAATCAAGCGCCAGGCCTGGGCCACCTGGCGCCAGACCGGCTGCCGCAACGGATGACTGGTACACCACCGTACCTGCTGCCGGGGCACTCACAGCGGGGCTCATGGTCAATTGCAGCAGCGATGAGGTATTGGACGCATTCGCAAGCGCAATCAAACTGCCGTCACTTTGTTGAATCAGGCCACGAATCAACTTGGGCTCAAGCAAACGCTGGATATCGTAGTGAGTCAATGTGCCGTCACTGCCGATTTGGGCCAGGGAGCTGTTGCCTCCAACAATAATTTTTCCATCGCTGGTGTGCCAGAATGCGTGCGGCGCTGCCAAGCCGCCGCTGAGCACATCAAGTTTGCCATTCGCCCATTTCACCACCGTACCATTACCGCTGTTGGCGACATTGACTGAACCGTCAGCAAGTACATGCACCGCTTTGGGTGCGGCCAGGCCTGCCGCCAACACCGACCATGTAGTGCCCTGCAGTTGGCGCAATTGTCCCATTGCATAATTAATGGCATACACACCGGTGCTATCGGCAAAGATGCCCTGGGCAGCCGTATTACCTGGAACCGATTGTGGCGCACCTTGTGGCGAAAATTTCACCACATCATTATTGGTGCTAGACCACAAATTACCTGCCGGATCGAATGACAGGAAATTCGGATATGCAATGGTCGCAAACGTGGCGACACTACGGCTGACCGTGTCAATGCGAGTGACAGAACCATTCGTTATCGAGTTCGCCACATAGAGCTTTCCCTGTGCGTCAAACGCCAAACCCAGGGGCAACTTCAAACTGGGAAAATCACTGATTATGCGGTTACTTGAATCCACTGTAATAACACGATTGGCATTGGAATCCCCAACGGTAATGCTGCCATCGCGGTTACCAGCAATGCCGTTCACACTGGCACCTGCAAACGATGTCAGATCGGAGACACCACTTTCGGTCCATTTATAGATTGAGCTATAGCGCGCACCATAAAAATCATTTCCACGCTGCATTAAATAATCGGTTGGAAAGTTGCCGTTATTGATTAATTTCGGGTAGCCACCTGGTGCCATCCGGTACAACCCGTTACGATTTATAAAACGCAGTTCAGTACCGGTCCAAATAATATCTTTAGGACTATCGAATCCATCGATTCTATTAATTTCTTGCCCGGAGGAATTGAATATATTAATAGAATTACTATTCTTATAGTTTGCATACAAATTATTATTTCCATCGATAGTTGCGGTTTGGACATTAAAAAAGGAAACAGGATGAACCTCTGGTACACCTGTCACTTTATTCAAAACATACAATTTGCTGGCATTGGTCCACAGCATGGGACGACCATCAAAACTGATATTGACATTAGAAACCGCTTCCCCGGTAGAAAAGAAAGGCAGCGTATTGCCGTTGGCATCTACTTTCAACAGCAAACCCGGGTTATTACGCCAGACATAAAGATTGCCGTTAAAATCGGAAATGATCCCATCAATCGCATCCGGAATGTCAGACACCACAAAAACATTGCCACTTGAATCAATTTTCTTTAACTTTTTAGCATAGTAATCAACAAAGAAAATATTGCCCTGTGCATCCAGTGCCAGCGTACTGGTCAAATTGGCCGGAATGGTTTTAATAGTGCGCTTCTCGCCATTGGCATTAATCCGGTAAATCGTACTCAGGTCGTTGCCCAATCCGATCAACCCACCTTGCACCGGATCAGGAATAATCGAACGTAAGGCAATGTCGCTCGCAAAAACCCGGGTAGTGCCGCCATCGATTACGGATATAAATACCTGGTTCATCAAATAAAGTTTGCCATCACTGCTGACCCGCATCATGCTCAACGAACTAATTGGATTATCGACCTGACTTACCAGGTTTCCACTACTATCGTACTGACGGATGCGAGGCTGACTTTGCTCGGTGACATACACATTGCTGGCACTGTCGATCGCCACGCCAAAGGGGCTCTTTAACCCACTGGCAAAGGTAGATTTGCTGGTGCCGCTGATCCTGGCAATGGTGCCATCGGTGTTATTTGCCACAAATACATCGCCATTGGGCGCAATGTCGAGTCCACGTGGCCCTTTCAGTCCTGTAGCAAGGATCGATACATTGTTAGCAGGATCTTTGGTCCGTACAGTACCATCGTCATTCGCGATATATAACTTGCCTGCTGCATCGTATTTCATACCCTGCGGGCCATCAGCCAGGGCGCGGACAAATAATTCAACCTGGTTTTGCCCGGTAACCCGGTAGAGTGAATTTTCTGCTGGCACCGACACAAACAGCACGCCATTGGCATCGAACTTCAGATCAGCGGGCCCCAACAGGCCCGTTGCATAGACCGACTTGCTGCCATCTGGCGCGACTTTAATAATATTATTTTCGCCATTATTTGCAACATAAATATTACCAACACCATCCACCGCCAATCCCATCGGATGACTTAAGCCAGAGATAAATGGCGTGATCAAACCAGTCGGCGAAACTTTTACCAAGGTACCGTCACCATGATTACTGACCACCAGATTGCCTTGCGCATCCTTGGTGACACCCTTGGCATTATAAAAACCATTGCGCCACAAAACACTTTCTTGCCCTTGCACGGTCCGCCGAACCAGGCGATCTTCATTGTCACCTTCCCCAACCAACAAAATATTGCCAGTGTCATCGAAATCAATGCCGTAAATTTTCGACAAGGCGCTGATGGCGATCTTCTCGACGATGCCTTGGGAATCGGCCCTGACGACTGTAGCGGGTCCCTCATTGGCAAGCCATAAGCGCCCCTGCTTGTCAAAAACTATTGCAGAGTAATGAAATAACCCTGGGTTACGCAGATTGGCATAGATACTTTGCGTGCCCTGTGGATCAATTTTGACAACATAGACCCGGTCTGCCGAATAGTCCACAGTGTACCGATTCCCGCTGGCATCGGTAGCCAGCCCCCGGCCATCACGCAGCAAATCATCACTACTCAGCGTCTTGATTTTGAATTGGGCACTTTGGGCATTGCCCGGGTCAGCCCGATCCAGGGTAACGGTCAAATTGGCGCTACCCGGGTCAATTGGCAAATTGCCCGAATTGGACAATTGCGCCGTCAATTTCACCGGGGTATTGGTTCCTGCATGTACCAGCGGCGGATCCAGCACAATCGCGCCCGCCAGAGTGGCCTGGCTGAGTACGCTGATCTGGGTCGTCCCCTCTGCCACCACCACCCCATTACCATCGTAGGCATACACTGAAATACTGTAATTGCCAGCACCTTGCCGTATCAGGAATTTTTCCAGTTCAACCGAGGTATTGCTGGCGGCAGCAAAAACCAGCGGCAAATTGGGCGGATTTTCGCCCAAACCTTTGGCATTACCCTGTAACACCAAAACCACCTTGCCTTGCGCATCCCGCACTTGCGCATCCAGAATCAAATTGGCGGCAGCGTTGCCGCTGTTCTTGACCACCACGTCCAGTTCCAGAGTATCACTCGGGGCATACGCCGTTTTATTGGGTTTGATGGAAATAAACGAAATGCCACTGGCCTGGGTTTTAAGCAATTTCAGATTTACCGTAGCAGCCCCGGTTTGCGGCAATACCACGTTCAGATTGCCATTCAGGTAGCCCGCCGCAGTGGCACGCAAAGCAAAGTTCCGGACGTTCACACCACTGATCTGGTATGCGCCACTGGCATCACTGGTAGCAGAAAGATTGCTGCCCACCACACTCACCACCGCGCCCGCCAAAACACTGCCACTATCGGCATCACTCACCACCCCACTGATAGTGCTGCTGGTTTCCAGTTTCGACAGGGTGACCGTACCCAGATCATTCAATCCGGCCGCCAGGGTGCCACTGATCGTCAAACCCTGATAACCATTGGCATTCAGACCGAGACTGAATGCGCCACTGCTTTGATTGTCCAGCACAAAGCTGCCGTCAAGCGCGCTTGCGACCAGCGTCTGGTTGATTTTGATACTCACACCAGCCAGCGCTTTATTGCTTCCGGCCTCCAGTACTTTACCTTTGATGGAAGTCGCGGGGGGCGTGGTATTGGCATCGTACAGCGTGGGCGAAAAGGTATAACTGCTGCCGGCAGTCAGGCTGACATTGACATTCACACTTTGATAATTGGCCTTACTGGCAAGAATGGTGACAGCACCTGGATTGAGGCCCGTCAACTGGTATGCGCCCTGGGCATTGCTGCTGCCGGAACTAGTACCCACCGCAATCAATACACCATCCAGCACGCTGCCATTTTTATCGCGCACCACGCCGCTGATAGTGGCACCGAGTGAGGCTGCCGTCATGCTGATCGGACTGATGGTCAGGGTTTGCCCCCCCGTAATGGTAATGTTGAGCTGGCGCGTACCATACGCCAGTTTGCTGGCACGCAACGTGTATTGTCCCGGATTAAGCCCACGCAAGGCAAAAGCGCCACTGCTATCGGTGGTGGCACCAAATGCCGGTAATTCCACAATTTGTATGGTGGTATCAGCCAGGCCATTCCCGGTTGAGGCTACCACCACCCGGCCAGTCACATCACCGGTACTGGCACTACCTGAACCAGCACCGGTACTTGCGCCCAGGGCACGCAGTGCCAATGCGGTCGCAAACGGATCACCACCCCAACTGCCATCGCTTTGTTGCGCCGCCTTGAGCGCGTCCTGCAAGGGTTGCAAACCACTGCTACTGTGGGTCGCCAGCGCCAACAGCGCCAGTGCATTATTGCTCACGCCGTCAAACACGCCGTTACTGGCCCGGGCCAGCAACCAGTCATGCGCCGCAGTCGATAGCGCATCGACCGGATAATTGCTTTTCCACTGGTTGGCCGACAATAACACCAAGGAACTGATCCAGACCCGGGTTTGTTCCACTACGCCCCAACCACCATCGGCCTGCTTGCTTTGCAATAAATAGCTCAACGCCAGATCGATACCCTGCGGATTAGCTTGCTTGACCGTTGCCAGTGCCAACAAAGCCCAGGCGGTATCGAGTGGATCGCTGGCGTAGCCAGGGGCGGGGGCGAAACCGCCATCGCTATTTTGCCGTTGCAACAAAGTGCTGATGCTGGCGCTGATATCGGTATTGCTGCCTGACAGCGCCAACACCTTGCGTGCCAGATATTCGGTATTGTCTTCCCCCTTGTTGAGCACCCCGGTAATGAGCGGTGCAGGCAAGCTGGCGAGTTGCTTCAGGGTTTGTGCCACTTCGGCACGGGTTTGCAATGGCGTGGCCAGTGCCGCGTTTTCATTGGACAAGCTGCCATCGCCCTGCACCTGGCTATTCAGCCAGGCCAGACCACGACTCACTTCAGGGGATGTTTGTGCCAGCGCGCTGTTAAACAGGTTGCATAGTACGGCCAATAGCAACGGCAATAGCAGGCGATTTGCCCAGTTGCGAAAGAAAAAATTCACAAGTGCCCCCTTATTTTTGCAGAACAAACAACGCCTCGGGTATCAAACTGATACCGGTCTTTTTATCAACTTGTGGCGAAAACAACTGCTGGCAAGCGTAAAGGGGGGTGCGATGAGAAACCGCGCTGATCGCAAGTGCTTGCAAATGGGTAATGCGGTGATAACAATGTCGCTGCGGCCTTGCCTGAAAACCTTTTTTGGGGAGCCGACTGATATTGCCAAACTGTATTTTATTTATTGCTGTTGGTCAATGGTCAAGTGCAAATATTTTTGTACCCGTTTTTATTGAATTAATGCCAGCCTGTGCCCGCTATGTCTGTGACAGCGGGCGCGTGGAGTACGCCCGCCTGACGATTGATGAGAGTTGCTCCTGGCCTGAATGCGTTGCCATTTCACAACTACCTGCCAGTTTATTCCGATGCCGATAGTGGCCCAAAACCGATTTCCATATTGGAATCCCAACTGGCTGCAATGATGGTGCCTTCCAGATGGCCGGATGAATCACGCACGCAGGCATAAGGTGCCAACACACTGCCCAATACCAGAACGCCTGTAAAGTTAACCACATCGGCATCATGCAAATTAAACAGCACTTTGGCATGACGATCCTGCAACGACGCCATGGTAATGCCCACTTTCACTTTACGCTGGCTGTCGGATGCCACATTCAAAATCAAATGTGCCGTTGGCTTGACATTGTCCAACAGCAAGTCCAGGCCGCTTTTGACCTGATCGGCGGTCAGATTAAACACTTCAATATCGGCATTGCTGCCGGTCAGGGTAATACCGGACCACAGTTTGGTGACGGTGCCCGTGGCTGGCATATCGCGCAATTGTTGCGACAACACGGTCAGGTAGGTACGTTCCGCTTCAAAATCGATCACGCTGGGGGTTTGCTTGCGAAAATCGATATAGGTCGGGGTGGACGGGGCGCGGTTACCGCTGTATACCGCATAACCCGGGGCACCATAGCCATCATAAATGCCACCACCACCGATCGAGGTCAGATCGCCCCCCACCACCAGTGAAGGCTGGCCGGAGCCGGGAGGAACCCGGCCACCAATCGAAAAGCCACTGATACTCAAATTTCCGCCGACGGCCAGACGACCTTCGATATCCGGAATATTTTTGACATTGCCAAAGAAAAATCCGGCGTAATTGGCGGCCACCCCCAAATCGATTTGCTGGGCATGGAGCGACACCGGGCTAAAACTGAGCAAGGCAGCAATACCCAATGCCAAAAAACGCGAGGTTGACGACTTTACTACAGGAAGACTAATGGAACAAAAATGGGACAAGCGCACAGATTTCCTTTCGGCTGGTGTTTTTTATGGGCAGCGCGGTAAGGATGTTGCATGCTCTTGTCATGCCGGGCGCTGTAACTGTTGGGGCAACAGTCTATGCTATTTGTTTCCGTACGTCAATTATTATTTTTAATAAGCTGCTCGAACAATTGCTCTAATTCCAGGTTTGTCTGACAAGCATCCTATAACCAAGGGGGCGTGACGATGTGATCCAAAATCCTGGCCCCAGAGAAAAAGCCAAATTCCAGGCAGACTACCAAATCGACTAGCTCAAGGATAAAATAGTCTCCGGCTTGCAGCGTTAAACCGCCAACCAGCCCTCCCCGACCCTGACCCTTTTCCGGAGCACAGCATGGCACACCCGATCCCCGCCGAAACTGCACAGACTCTGCATCGCCTGCTCGATGCCAACCAACCTATTGCCCTGTCCTGCAAAGGCACCACCAATCACTGCCCGATGGCCTTGATTGCGCTGGCCGAAATGGGTGCCGACGGGCCACGCCTGCAAGCGTTTTTTGATCACTGGCAAGCCAAATTTGCGATCATGGCAGCACCGCTCGATGCCCCGGTTGCGCGGCACGAATGGCTGCAGCAGTTGGGCAACTTCGATCAATTTCATGCCTTGCAAGCCTGCTTTTTGAACTGGTTGCAAGATGAAGGGGTCGATGCGGTTTTGCAGGCAGTGATCACGCAAGCGCCATTTGCCCCTGCCACGGGTGCGTTTCATGGTTTGATCCGGCTGGCCTATGGTTTGCAGGTGGCGCATTTGGGGGAAATTGCCGCCGGTTTGGCCAATCTGGTGGTCGGCTATTTGCCGGTGCCGGAAGCAGCCGGGCCAACAGCGAGCGACCCGGCCCAGGCACTGGCGCACCTGTCGGGCCAGATGGGCGGGCGAAAATATAGTGAAGCATCCATCACCGGCCAGATGCGCACCGTGGCCGGTGAACCGGAATTTGCCGCAGCGCTACGGCCCGTGCCCTACACTGCCAGCCTGCTGCCACAACTGGCGCAACTGGCCATGGCCGCCTACTGGCAAACGCGCGACTTTACCGTTTTGCACATGGTTACCGCCTGCCACGCAGCGCGCATCTTGCTGGCACGCCTGCCAGAATCGATGCACCCGCGCCTGCTCCCGGCGCTGTGGTCTGGCGTGGCAGCGGCGTATGTCACGGTCGGCGCACCCGCCTTGCAGCCGCCAGACCAGTTGGCAGCACAAATCGACAGTAATCTGGCGCAAAACTGGGATGAGGTTTTTGCCCGCGCCCGCGCCCGCAATAACGACCATGTGATCAAGCTGGTGTATAGCTGCCAGCAAGAAAACCTGGCCTATGCCAACCCCATGTACCACGCGATTGCACAGCGCATGGTAGCCGGACGAGAGTGAACGCACATGAACCAGCCTGACTCCCAGCCAACGAAGCCAACCGGACATTTTCCGCTACAGCGCGCCGCGCCCACCTGCGTGGCATGCGCCGCCCCGCTACCACCCGGCAGCACAGCCGCACCTTACCCAAGCTGCCACCAGCCCGCCTGCCGCATGGTGGTGGCACGCCGCGCAGACATGGGCGATGTGTTGTTCAAACCGTATCTCGAACGCGTTGCACGGCAACTGCAGCAACAAACCAGCCACAACCAGTTACTGCAACGGCGCAAGGTGCAAGAAACCCGGCAAAACCAGGTCGCCTGGGATATTTTGCAAACTGCGCTACCCGCCGCAATAAATCAGCCCACCCCATTCGATGCGCAAGGCAACCCGGAAGCAAGCGGTATCCGGCAACTGGCTTTACCCTCCGGCCCACATTTGCAAGTCAAACTGACACGCTTGCGCCGCAAACGCTATCGCCATCACCTGCAAGCCACCATCGCCAAGGCTTTGACACCGCCCACACAGGATGCTGAATCCACAGCCAAGCCGGAACAAGCTGCAGCGCCCACCCCGGCCCCGCCCAGCGCCAACCAGTCCGCGCTCAGTTCAGCCCTGCCGGGCCATATGTGCGCCTTTTGCGGCGGTGGCTGCTGCACTTTGGGCGGCGATCATGCCTATCTGGGCGTTTCCACACTACGCCGCTTCATGGCGCAAAACCCCGGCCTGAGCGCTGCACAGGTTCTGGACGCCTACACCAGCCGTTTGCCCAAATACAACCAGTTTGGTTCGTGCATCAACCACACCGCCCACGGTTGCAGCCTGAGCCGCGACATGCGTTCCGATATTTGCAATAACTATGTGTGTGAAGAACTGGGACAAGTGGAACAAACCTTGCGCCGCCAGGCACCCCTGCATACCATTTTGGTGGTGCGACGCAAGCTCGACAACTGGACTCGCGCCGCGCCCGGGCAAGATAACCGTATCGTGGCCCTGGCCACCATCACCGAAAACGGCATCAGCGAAATCGGCATCAGCGAAATCGACCGCACCAAACTCCGCCCGTAGGGGCACTGCGCACCGCTGCCAAAGCACATAAAAATGGTACACTGACGCCACCCGCAACATTTGCCGCATCGCCCCATGTCCAGCCCCAAGAAATTACCGATTGGTGTCCAAACCTTCAGGAAAATCATTGAAGGCGGCTACTATTACGTCGATAAAACTGCGCTGGCCTGTCAATTGATTCAAGATGGGGGTGGCTACTACTTCCTGTCGCGTCCACGCCGTTTCGGCAAAAGCCTGTTTCTGGACACGCTGAAATGCATTTTCGCAGGTGAAAAAGACTTGTTCACCGGTCTGGCTGCCGAGCACAGAATCGACTGGTCGCAAACCTGGCCCATCATCCGCATCAATTTTGCGCAAGCGCCGGAAAATACACTCGATACCTGGCGCAATGTGTGTTTGCAACAATTGCGCACAGTGGAAAAACAATATGCCATCATCTGCGAACAAACCCACCCCGGATTGCGCCTGGTCGAATTGATCGGCGAATTGCACCGCAAAACCGGACGCAAAGTGGTGGTGCTGGTGGATGAATACGACAAGCCGATTCTCGACAGCCTGGAAGACAGCGATCTGGCACGCACCATGCGCGATTTTTTAGCCGGGTTTTACAGCGCGCTCAAATCCGAAGACGAGCATTTGCACTTTGTGATGCTCTCTGGCGTTTCCAAGTTTTCCAAGGTTAGCCTGTTTTCCGGGCTGAATCATTTAAACGACATCAGCCTGAATGCGCGCTACAGCAGCATTTGCGGCTATACCGAACCGGAACTGACAAGCGTTTTCGCTGATCGCCTGAGCGCCTTTTCGCTCGATGAAATCCGCCGGTGGTACAACGGCTATAACTGGCTGGGCGAAGCGGTGTACAACCCTTGGTCCTTGTTGAATCTGTTCGAGAACCAGGACTTTCGCGGCTATTGGTGGGAAAGCGGCAAGCCATCATTTTTGCTGAAACTGCTGGAGCGCAAAAAAGTGTTTGTGCCACATTTGTCAGCGTTTCATACCGATGCCGATTTGCTCGGCAAATTTGATGTCGATGACATTTCGCCCGATGCGCTGCTGTTCCAGGCCGGCTACCTGACCATCCGCCAGGTGGAAAAGAGCAACGCAGGCAATCGCTACACCCTGGGCTACCCCAATCTGGAAGTGGAAAAATACCTGAATGCCGGTTTGTTCTCCACCTTGAGCGGCAGCAAGGGGACGATGTTTTCCGAATTGGGCCAGGCCATTGGCAGCCTCGACTGGCAACAGGCTTGCGCGCTGATGCATGCACAATTTGCCGCGATTCCTTACCACTACCACACGCAAAATCCGATGGCGGAAAAGGAAGGCTGGTATGCCAGCCTGTTCTTTTCCATGCTCGGCGCGCTCGGGTTTCACATCATTGGTGAAGACGTGACCAACCACGGGCGGATTGACTTGACCCTGATTTTGCCGCAAGCGATTTGTTTGTTTGAATTCAAGGTGGGCAAGTTGGGAAAAGCCCCTGACACTGCCGCCGCGCTGGGGCAAATTCTAGCGCGTGATTATGCGCAAAAATACGCAGCCGATGGCAGGCCGGTGTTGGCGATTGGCGTCACGTTTGCGCCGGATGCGCGCAATATCGTCAGTTTTGCGGTGCGGGAGACAGATGGCACGGTGCGCGAATGGTTGGCAAGCAGCAGCGGCACGCCTGCGCTGTTGCCGGATACGGTAGCAAATTTACCACAATCATTGCAACAATCATCGCCACAGGAATCACAAAACATGGTTCCAACATCAAAGCGGAAAAATGCCGCTGTTATTAATCTGTTGCATTTGACCGATTTGCATTTTGGCTGGGATGGTAGCGATGTCACACAAGCTGCCCAGCGCAAATTGTGTCTGGATGGTTTGCTGACGGTTTTGCGCGGATTGCCGCCGCACGACAAACCGGATTTGGTATTGATTTCTGGCGATATTGCTTGGCGTGGTACGGCCAGTGACTATGTTACGGCCCAAGCTTGGCTGACTGAATTGGCCGAGGCATGCGATGTGAGCATGGGCAATATTGTGGCGGCACCGGGTAATCACGACAGTGTACGCAAACAGGCGCGGCAATTTGGCGTACCGGAAGATGCTGCCGAAGCCGATGAAATGCTACAGCCGCCACTGGGCGACATGATGCGTCGCTCGGTTTTTACGCCATTCGCGAATTTTGCCGAAAGCGCAGGCTTGCCGTCTTTGGCTTTGGGCGATGAAACGACGAGGCTGGCGGGTACGGTAACGCTGGCTGGTGTCCGGGTGGTGGTACTCAATTCCGCCTGGTGCGCGCGTGGTGACGATGACAAAAATCAACTCTGGCTTGGCCTGCCACAATTGCAGGTGATGCAGAGCGCAGGTCAACTTGGGGAAATCGCTCAGGGCGCACCGTTGACGGTGGCCGTAATGCATCACCCGTTTGACTGGTTGCATGCAGAAGAAACCCAGGCCACGACCGGCGCCAGTGGTTCACGCCCCAGCACCAAAGACTGGCTGGCCGCGCGCTGCCATCTGCTGCTGACCGGCCATACCCATGCCGAAATCCGCGACCCGGATCAAATCGCCAGGGGTTGCGTTCACTTTGCCGCTGGTGCGTCTTATGCGGGAAGCGGCCATTTCAACAGCTTCCGGCTGTTGCAAATTGCAGGCAACCAGTGCCGCTACCGCACCTGGGAATTTGACCCACGCAAAGCCAAACAGCCGTGGACAGAACAGCAAAGCGACACCATCAGCTTGCCGCATTTGGGAAAAGCTGAACCGCCACCATCTGCCCCGATGGTGGCGGGCCAAAGTACGGGGCAGGCTGGGGCGTCAGTCAAAGTAGACGTTTCGCGCTTGCTCGCGTATGTGCCCAGGCAGTTGCTCGGGCGCGAGGGCGAACTGGCGCACCTGCGCGCCGCGTGGGCGCGCAAGCCGCCCCCCGCCATCGTCCCCATCATTGCGCTGGGTGGCGAAGGCAAAACATCGCTGCTCTGCCATTGGATGCTGGAAATGCAAAGCGCCACCTGGCACGGCGCGCAAGCCGTGTTTGCCTGGTCGTTTTACAGCCAGGGTTCCAGCGAACAAAGCGCCAGTTCGTCCGATATGTTTCTCGACGCCGCCTTGCGCTTTTTTGGCGAAACCGCCATCGCCGACAGCAATACCGCTGCCTACGAAAAAGGCCAACACCTGGCCCGCTGCTGCACGCACCAACGCACTTTGTTATTGCTGGATGGGGTGGAACCGCTGCAATACCCGCCCACATCGCCCAACCGGGGCGCACTCAAAGACCAGGGCTTGCTCGGTCTGTTGCGGGGCTTGGGTGCGCAGGCTGGTGCGATTGCGGGCTCGGGCAGCGTATGCGTGCTCACCAGCCGCTACGCTTTGCCGCAAATCGAACCCTTCGCCGCCCCCATCGCCTTACCGCGCTTGCCGCAACAAGCCGCCATCGCCCTATTGCGCTCCGCCTGCCCGATTGGCGCCGAAGCCGACTATGCGCAAGCGGTGGAAGAACTCCAGGGCCACGCGCTGGCGCTGCATATTTTGGCGCAATACGTGAAAGAAGCGCATGGTGGCGACATCCGCCAGCGTGATTTGCTCGACTGGCACCAAGCCGACGCCGAAGAAACCCACGGCCACGCCTTCCGCGCCATGGCTGCGTATCGCACCTGGCTGGCACAAGACCCGTCCCCGCACAGCGCGCGCGCACTGGCTTTGTTGCATGTGCTGGGTTTGTTTGATCGGCCTGCCGAACGGCGGCTGGTGCAGGCTTTGTTGCAAGCCCCACCCGCACGGCTGGCGGCATTGCAAGGCTTGCCGGAAAGCCAGTGGAATATCTGCATCCAGCGCTTGGCGCAAGCGGGTTTGCTCAGTCGCAATCCACTAAACGGCGCATGGCACAGCCTGGATGCGCATCCGCTGTTGCGTGAATACTTTGCGCGCCATTGGCGCGAACAAGATGAAGCCGGTTTTCAGGCGGCGCATGGGTGTTTGTTTGAATTTTTGCTGGCCGATACCCAGGAAGGGGAAACGCCAAGCCTGGGCGATTTGCTGCCCTTGTACCAGGCCGTGGCGCATGGGTGTTGGGCGGGGCAGGCACAGGTGGCTCGCGAAAAGGTGTATCGGGACCGGATTTTGCGTGGGAAGGAGGCGTACAGCACCCACAAACTCGGTGCCCATGCACAAGATTTGGCGGCGGTGGCCTGCTTTTTTAAGCCGCCATGGCAGCAAGTGCTGGCCGGCATATCCACGGCGAATCAAGCCTGGTTGTTGAATGAAGCCGCATACTGCCTGCGGGCGCTGGGCCGCTTGCAAGAAGCGCTACAACCGATGCAGGTGGCTTTGGAGATGGTTGTGGCGCAGCAAGCCTGGAACCATGCCGCAATCTCTGCCAGTAACCTGGCCCAACTACAATTGCTGCTGGGGAAAATTGCAGCGGCCTGTGGCAGCGCACAGCAAGCGCTGGATTACGCCGAACAAAGCGGGAAGGCGTTTCGACGCATGGGCAATCGCAGCACCTTGGCCGAGGCCCTGCACCAATCCGGCCAAGTGGCCCAGGCGCTGGCGCTGATGATTGATGCCGAGCACATCCAAGTGGAAGATCAGCCAGCCTACCCCTTGCTGTATTCCGTGC
>JBDLSU010000584.1:0-4517 GCA_039799405.1 Pseudomonadota bacterium
TTGCGCGACGACAGCACGATGCCACTCACAATTAAAACGAAGGCCAGCAAGTGGTACAGATGGGGCAGTTCACCCAAAATTGCGGACGACAACAGGGCGGCGAACAAGGGGGTCAGATTGCCGAAAAATGCGGCAATATTCGGCCCGGCTTGCTGCACCCCGGCACCCCAGCAGCGAAATGCAATGACGGCCGGGCCAATCGCAATATACGCCAGCGCAGCAAGCAGTTGCCAACTCCAGAGGATATGCGCTTGCGGTAGCCAGGCCCATTCAATGGCGCTACAGGCGGCGGACCAAAAAATGCCGAAGGTGACTTGCGCCAGCAGAAAACGTGCCCAATGGCTTTTCAGCTTGGCCGGGTCATTGCCCTTGATCAGCAGCCAGCTATAAAACGCCCAGCACAAGGTGGCCAGCAGAATGAATAAATCACCCGCTACCAGGCGCATGGCCAGCAATTGTTGCCACTGGCCCCGGCTTAATACCACCAGCACCCCGATAATCGAGAGCAAGGCCCCCAGCAACTGGCGCAGCGAGACTTTTACGCCATAAAACAGCCAGCCCACGCCCAACATCCAGACCGGCATGCTGGCCGCCACCAGGGTGACATTGATCGGGCTGGAACTTTGTAGTGCCAGGTATTGCAGCGCATTGTATAAGCCCACCCCCAGCAAACCAAGCAGGGCGAAGCGCTTCCAGTGTTGCCACAGGCCGCTATCGGCTTTGAAGATGCTTGCAGCCATTGGCAGCAGAATGAAAAACGCCAGCACCCAGCGCAACAGATTGAGCGTAACCGGCGGCACCCAGGCATGTACCAGTCTTCCGACTACGGCATTGCCAGCCCACAAAACCGGGGGGATGGTGAGTAGCAAGGCGGTGTGCAATGGCAGTTTGGGTGTCATGTGGGGGGCGTGTTGGATTGGGTGGATTGGGCCAATTGGATGGATCGGTTACTTTACCATAGTCAACCGTATGTGGATGGTTTGCCACATTGTTGTGTCTGGAATGCAAGCTTTGTGAATATCTGATATGGGCGCACAAAATGTCTAATAAGGCGTTCACCTTTTTGCTAGCCTGCTGCTACTGATGTTGAATGGTCGTCATTCAAATTTGCCCACAATCCAGACAGGAGACACTATGAAGCAGTTCCCCCCGGTTCGCATGAAGCGCATGGCGCAAGCGGTTGCCGCAGCCTTGAGCACGACCTTGTCCACCACAATTGCCACCACCTTGCTTGCCAGCTTGCCCGGCGCAGCGCTGGGCGCAGGCATTCCGGCGGCACATGTGTACCACAATCACATGCCCAATTTTTGGCCGTTTTATGCGGTGGATGTCGGTAAAGCGTATAACGCCACCGCGATTGGTGCGCCGGTGCGCTATTTGTATGATGGTGAAGTCATCAATTTGAAAACCAATCCGCCAGCGGGGTACAGCTATTATTTGCCGACGGCGCTGGGCGGGGCGATTATGCCGCATGATGATCTGGTGTCGTATTACACGCCGGACGCCAAGGCCCAGGCCTACCAGAGCTGGCCCCAACTTGTCGCCAGCGAAATGAAAAGTTTTTCCGCTGGCAGCGGGCAAGTGCATGTGACCATGTCGGGGGCAGTGGTGAATAATGTGAATAGTCTGGTGACGCTGAAAAACGTGCCGGGGTATACCAACACGCTGTGGGGCCAGTCCTGGCAAAACAGTTTTACCAGCTTGCCCACCACCAATGGCTTCAAGACGCTGGATACGATTCATTTTACCGGGCACCATTCGATGGGGCCGCTGGTGGGGCCGGAGTATTTTCTGAAAGACCTGATTTACCAGAACGTGACGCTGGCGCAAAACTATTTTCTGGGCAGTAATTTCACGGCTTCGCGCGGCTTCTTTCCGACGGAACTGGGGTTTTCCGAGCGCTTGATTCCTACGCTGGCCAAGCTGGGGGTGCAGTGGTCGGTGATCGGTAATAATCACTTCTCGCGCACGCTCACTGATTATCCGTATGCGCAATTCGCCCCTGCGGGCGATACCCTGACTTCGCCGCCGAACCGGGCTGATTTGCGCAATACCTCCAGCACTGGCTCCTGGGTGGCGGCCAGTATGGCGCATGAGCAGCAGGTGATCGTCAACAAATACCCGTTTGCCTCGACCCCGCACTGGGTGCGCCATGTTGATCCGGCTAGCGGGGCGGTGTCGCAACTGGCCGGGATTCCGGTGACGCAAAATGGTTCCTGGCTGGAAGGTTGGGAAGGTTCGGTGACGGTGGACGAATATCTGCCCTACACGGCGCTGGAGCCGCGCCAGTTTTTTGTGGTGGCGCATGATGGTGATAATTCCGGCGGGCGGGCTGGTTCGCTTGATACCTGGCGCAATGGTTATAGCGCTACGTGTGCCGGGCAGGGCTATTGTCTGGGGATTGATGAATATCTGAAAAAATTCCCAATTCCGGCCAGCGATGTGCAGCATGTGCAAGATGGTTCCTGGGTCGATACCCGTGATTCATCGTCCGACCCGACCTGGTATCACTGGCGTTTGCCGATGTTGATCTGGAAGGGCCAGTTCCCCACCTATAACTTGGTCACCGGCAGCAATCTGGCTCCGAAAAAGAATTTGTCCGGGTTGCAGGAGGGCGCTACGGTCTCGTTTGAATATGGCTGGCACTATCTGGAGCGCAATTTCGCCTTGTTGCAGGCGGCGCAAAACTACGCCAAAACGGCGGAGCAAATCTGGCTCGATGCGCATCCCGCCTATTGGCAGCCGACTACGGCGCGCGATAATCAGGTGACACATCCCGGCAACCAGCTTAATCCGTGGATGATGTCGTATCCGGTGAAGGGGGATCCGAATAATGATTATGCGGGTGGGGCCAATCCGGCTGAATTGGCCTGGTATTTTTTGCTGCCTGCGATGGATTCCGGCTTTGGTTACTATGACGAAAACAAGGATGATTCGGTCAAGCCGGTGCTGGCGATGAATAATTCGCTGTATTTTTCCAAGCTGTATGTGACACCACGGCTGGCGCAGGACAAGACCGGGCCGTCGGTGTGGTGGCCGCAGCGCTATCCGTATAATCCGGGCTCGATCAACGCCTCGAAAGCCGAAGGCTGGACGGTACACCATTTCAGCCGTGATTTTGCCATCTATACCTATGCCTATGATGTGTCCGGCATTACCGATATTCAGGTCAAGGTGCGTCCGCATCTGGTAGCAGGTATTGCCAATAATGACGATACCTACAAGGTGTATGACCCGGCAGCCATGGTCGGCAAGCCGGGCTTGTCGATTACCCCTGCCAATGTGGGGGCGTGGCAATCGTACCCGATGCAAATGCGCGATCTGCGCCCGGTGATGAACGGCGTGGCCTGGAATGCCAATACCCAGGCTACTTTGCAGGTCGTACCGGCGCAGGAAACCGGTAATTTGTATTACACCTATTTGTCCAACTACCGCAATCAAATGCTGGACTATTATATTGAAGCCACCGACAGCAAAGGTAATGTCACCCGTAGCGAAATTCAACAAGTGTATGTTGGTGCTGGTACCTATACTAAAAACGCTACCGGCTATGTGGAAGACACGAACGGTAGTGTGGCGGGTACTTATCCGTTTTTGGTGATAGACAGCCAGGCACCTGCGGTGCCAACCACACTGGCCGCGACCACCATTACGGATCGCACGGTTGCGCTGGCTTGGGCTGCCAGCAGTGATAATGTTGGCGTGGCCGGGTATCAGGTGTTCCGCGACGGGGTATTGGTTGGCAGTACCAGCAGCAACAGCTTTATCGATGTCGGTTTGAGCGCCTCGACCAGCTATGGTTATAGCGTGCTGGCGTTTGATGCGGCTGGTAACCAGTCGGCCAAAAGCAGTGCCATTACGGCGCTGACCAAAGCCGCCGATACGGTGGCACCGACTGCACCGGGCGCACCGCTTGCCAGCAATCTTACTTCCAGTTCGGCCAGTCTGAGCTGGGCTGCAGCGAGCGATAATTATGGGGTGGCAAAGTATCTGGTGTACCGCAATGGGGTGCAGGTGGGTAGTAGTAGCACCACCAGTTTTGATGATGCGGGTCTGGCTCCGGCTACCGCCTATGCTTACACGGTGAAGGCGCAAGATGCGGCGGGCAATTTGTCGCCAGCCTCGGGCAGTACCAGTGTCAGCACCCAGGCCGGCAATGTTGCCACTATTTACTATAAATTGCCTGCCAACTGGGCTTTGGTTAATCTGCACTATCAACCCACCGGAGGGGTCTGGAGCACGGTGCCGGGTGTGCCCATGAAGTTGGCCTGCAGCGGCTGGTATGTGTATACCGCCAATCTGGGCAGCAGTACCGGGGCGCAAGCAGCATTTAATAATGGTTCTGGCACCTGGGATTCAAACAACGGTAAAAACTATGTTTTGAGCAGTGGCATTTCTGCGGTGGAAAGCGCGCAAGTCAGCAGCGGCGTCAATCCCTGTATTCTTGATACCAGTGCGCCATCGGTGCCAGCCGGGCTGGGGGCCAGGGCGATTGATGCCAACTCGGTCAGCCTGAG
>JBDLSU010000585.1:0-3570 GCA_039799405.1 Pseudomonadota bacterium
ATCCCAACGGCCAGGTCGAAATCAGCCTGACCCGTGGCGAAAACAGCATGCGCATCTGGGTCATCGACCACGGCATCGGCATTGCCGAATCGTATCGCGAACGGGTCTTTCAAAAATTCTCCCAGGCCGACGGTGCCAGCGGCCGCAAATATGGCGGCACCGGGCTGGGCCTGAGTTTGTCGCGCGCCATGATCGAAAAAATGGGTGGCAAAATCGGCTTTGAAAGCGTGGAAGGGCAGGGTTCCAGCTTCTACCTGGTCTTGCCCTTGGTTGACCCTGACAACCCGGCCCAGAGCCAATAAACCGAAAGGGGTCTCATGAAATTTCGCAATCTCTTGCGCCGCAGTTTGCTATGGCTGGCAGTGTCCCTGAGCGCTTCGCTCGCTGCCAGTAGCGCCGCACTGGCCCAGGCCCAGGTACAGCCTGACCAGGTTGGCCTGATGTTTTACAACCGCCCGCCGTACATGATCGCCGCCAGCGACGGCTCGGCCAGCGGCCTGAGCGCCAGCCCGGCCGAACAAGCCTTCAAAAGCGCCCACATCGCCTACGGCTGGAACCGCCTGTCCGCCAGCCGCATCCTGGAAATCGTGCGCGAAAACAATGTTTCAGCCTGCGGCGTCGGCTGGTTTAAAACCGAAGAACGGCAGCGCTTCGCCAAATTCACCAAAACCATCTACCGCGACCGCCCACAACTGGCCATCACCCCGAAAAAACTGGTACTCGATGCCGATATCAGCCTGCGCAAGCTGCTGGGCAATAAAGATATCCGGGTGCTGGTCAAAGACGGCTTTTCCTACGGCCCGGCCCTCGATACCATGCTGCGCAACAATAAATCGCGCTTAATCTCGACCCAGGAAGAAGTGGTGCAAATGGTGCAAATGATCAAAGCCAACCGCGCCGACCTGACCTTTTTGCCGGAAGAAGAAGCCCAATACCTGCTGGAACAAGCAGGCTTTCGCGCCGACGATTTCAACCTGGTACGTTTTCCCGACGCCCCGCAGGGCGAGAAACGCTACATCATGTGCAGCAAAAAAGTGCCGGATGCGTTTATCCGGCGCTTGAATGCGGTGATACCGGGGCGGGATGATTGAGTGCTACCAGGAAATGCTTTTAATCCTGCACAAGAATCTCTGCGTGGTATTGCTTGCCGGGCATTTCTGTATGGTTTAAGCGGACACTGACCGAACAGGTGTTTCAACTGGACTCGTAGCGGCAGATTGTACCAAGCACAATTGATCCACAACAGGCGAAATAATTTGCTGCGCCAGGAATTCAATGACCGGCACGCAAACCGCATCAGCCATTGCAAAATATCCCTGGTTTTCATTTTGTGGTAATTGGAAACTGTCACGCACGCCCTGCAGGCGCGCATACTCACGCGGGGTTAGCAGCCTGACATCCCATCGACCGTTTCCGGCCTGGATCAAAATCTGCTTTGAAGAGCCGCCACGCGGCGTGCGCAAGCATCCGGCAACCCCATCGAAGCGCAGTTCTGCTCTTGAAATATTGTCCCGCATGCGCCGAAATACAGTCGCGAAACTGATCCCGGATTGGGTCTGCATTCGCTTCAACGCATCCTGATGTCGTTCAAACATTTGCTCCCATAATTTCGTTTTGCGCGATTCATCCCACCATGGCGCGCAATCAAGAGGTAGAGGTTCGATCATGTCAGCCAGCGTCGCTTTATGCCGGGGCGGCATCGCCAGATCAAAGTGCCCCCAATTCAGTTCAGGGTTGTCTGCAAACACCCGTCGAATGCGGCCAGTGTGCTGCGGCCCCGGCGGGGATTGCATCATTTTCTCTGCCAGTGCCGCTTTTAGGGCAAAAACAAAAATTCTCTGGCGGCTTTGTGGCACAAAATCTGCCGCATCGATTTCGATGATGTCTACCACATAGCCAAGTTGATTGAGGGTACGAACCGTATGTGCAACATCGGCCCCCTTGTGGGAACTCAGAAAACCGCCGACGTTTTCCAGCATGACCAATGGCGGGGCCAGTTGCTGCGCCACTTTGGCCGCCAGAATCGCCAAAAAAGCATGCAAGGCACCCGATTCAGCCCCGGCCAAGCCCTTGCGCACACCAGCCAAAGACAAATCGGTGCAAGGAAAAGACGCAGTCCAAAGCGAGCATTTATCGGGGATGTGACCTGGATTATTCTCCCATTGCCACAAATCCCCCAGATGAAAATGTTCGGCCCCATAATTGGTCTGGTAGCATGCCGCCTTTTCGGACGAAATATCGTTTGCCCAAGCGCACTCCCACCCTGTGGCAGCTAACCCTTCGCGCACCAAACCAACACCAGCAAAAAATTCAGCAAAATACTTTTGCATATCATTGGAACGCTTCTAATGATTGGTAAGTTTTTTGATTCAGCACCACCGAGCCACTGCTTGAATAGCTGATGTCAGCTCTTGGTTCGGCGATTTTTTTGCGCTTTTCAATAAAAGCTTGTACTTTAGGACGCGTTGGCCAATTTTTGCTCTTGCCATCGGCACAAAACAAGTCAAGCAAGTCTTCATCCTCGTCATCCAATGGCACCAGTACCGAATATTGGTTTAGTCCGTCCAAGAGTAACGCCCAGATTTGCATAGTAAGCCCCAGTAGTCGCTGCCGCGATCAATTGAAAGCGAGGCGGTTGTTTGATTGAATTTTGGTCATAAATGCCGCGCGTATGTTTGATTTTAAGTTGGCATTATTTAATCCAAGTCGATTATTAATTGGTTAATTCGCATGGATTGTATGATGTTTAAATACCGATGGGGGTTCCTGTTGGATTTTGGGACTATTTTCCCGCCTCATGGAATCGTAGCCCGGTAAGCCCGTATTGTAGAATAATCGCTTCCAGAACTTCACGCGCAGCTTGTGTGGCGTAGATGTGCCCGCCCGCAGTCAGTGGGTCTTTAAAAATCTGTGCCTTCAGGGGGATTGCTTCCTGCAGAAATACTGGCCTGATGATTGCAGCCTCGATCTTTTCGGACTGATCGAAATTGATGCAAGAAATCAAATTGGTGACGTTGTAAAAATACCTTGGCGCACCCAGGCAGTTCATTTCCAGAAATTCCCCGAAACCCGAAAGGAATGTCTGCAGGGCGGCAAGGGCCTTTTCATTCAAGATGACTGTTCCTGGCGCAAACCAGCCAAAGTCTGCCATTGGCGGCTGTGGCTTCTTGCCCTTGTAAAAAGTTGGCTCAACACTGGGAACCTTGTCCCAGACCTTTGGTTTGCCATCGGTGTTGAACAAGCCACCAAGCAAGTCCTCGTGGTTTTTTGAAGTCAGGTTGGCGAAACCATTGATGCCGCCACTGGTAATTTCCCAAAGCTGTGTCATGGTCTATCCGATCAGAAAGGAAAAACACCCGCAACCAGTTCGGCTGCGATAGTACGCAAGACCGTTCTGCCTGCTGCAGTGGAACTGTTGCTCACTGGCTGCAAGCGCATCGTTACATTGAAGTAGTAATCCGACGTGTGAATACCCTGATGATTAGGCGCGAAGGGCAGGCTTGGAACGCGACTGCTGGCGTAACGCGGCAGGTATATGCCATTGTCGGCATCATTGATGGCGATTCCCCA
>JBDLSU010000586.1:0-3182 GCA_039799405.1 Pseudomonadota bacterium
ATCTTTATTAATCAGAATTGACATAATGCTTCCTTCAATATTTCAGTGGCGCGTCATTAATTACCGTTGGCAGCAGCAACCACACTCTTGGCTGCGTCTTCCATGGTATCGGCTGCAATAATCGGCAAACCCGAGTCGGCTAACATCTTCTTGCCCAGGTCTTCATTGGTCCCCTTCATGCGCACCACCAGCGGCACTTGCAACGATACTGCCTTGGAAGCGGTGATGACGCCTTCGGCGATCACATCACAGCGCATGATGCCACCGAAAATATTCACCAAAATTGCTTTCAGACCAGGGTTCTTCAGCATGATCTTGAATGCTTCGGTAACTTTCTCTGCCGTCGCACCGCCGCCCACGTCGAGGAAGTTGGCAGGTTCGCCGCCAAACAGTTTGATGGTATCCATGGTCGCCATCGCCAGACCGGCACCATTGACCAGACAGCCGATATTGCCGTCCAGCGAGATATACGCCAGATCAAACTTGGAAGCTTCGACTTCGGCCGGATCTTCTTCATCCAGATCGCGATAAGCCACGATTTCAGGCTGGCGATACAGGGCATTGGAATCAAAATTGAATTTGGCGTCCAGAGCAATCACTTTTCCGTCGCCCGTCAAAATCAAGGGATTGATTTCAGCCAGCGAAGCATCAGTGTCCCAGAACGCCTTGTACAGGTTCTTGAGCAATGCGCGCGCGTCAAGCAGCGAGGTAGCAGGTACGCCGATTTTGGTGGCGATATCGTCAGCCTGGGCGTCAAGCAAACCTTCTGCTGGATCGATAGCAACGGTGTGAATCAATTCAGGGTGGCTATGCGCGACTTCTTCGATATCCATGCCACCTTCGCTCGACGCCATCAGCACCACGCGCTGGCTGATGCGGTCGGTCACCATACTCACGTACAGTTCTTTTTTGATGTCGGCTCCCTCTTCGATCAACAAGCGGCGCACTTTTTGACCTTCCGGGCCAGTCTGGTGCGTCACCAATTGCATGCCCATGATTTGATTGGCATACTCTTCAACTTGTTGCAAGGATTTGGCCACTTTGACGCCGCCGCCTTTACCACGCCCACCGGCATGAATTTGCGCCTTGACCACCCATACCGGGCCACCCAGGGTTTGCGCCGCCTTGACGGCGTCTTCAACCGAAAAACAGGGAATGCCACGCGGCACGGTTACGCCAAATTTGCGCAGGATTTCTTTGCCTTGATACTCATGGATTTTCATGCGAGCTTCCCTTCAGATACTTGGAATAAAAAAACTAACCGCCATCAACCAAACAAACGTGTCATGGCGGGCTAGGAGCCGCCGGGCTTGCTGGCCCAGCGCGGGTAGTATTGAGCAACCGCTGCACCATCGGAACGCATGGCATGGCAACGGTCAATTTGAAATGGCCGACTTGTTTCCTGATCATCCGGGGTACGCAATTTGGTCACCTCCCCGGCAAAAGCCTGAATTGCCGCAGTCGGTAAAACCTGCGCCAGTTCGGTCAAATGGGTACAACCCAGTATGCCGCCCAAACGCTGTTGCAATTGTTTGCGAAACCCATACACCAGCGACACGCCCACCAGGCTTTGATAATGCGGCGTAATGGCCTGGCAGTGCCCGGGATAAGGTACGCTGTCAGACGCCGCCTCTGCCGCTACAATCAACAATTGGGTATCGATGGTAATGCGCAACCACAAATCGTGCCATGGTTGCCCAGCCAGACGCTGCCCCGAGATCAACTGCACATCGCGAGTCTTGATATCCGTAATGTGCGCTTCCAGATCCCACAGACCATCATCACGAGCATAAGCTTCAACCGTGATGGCACGGGTATGTTTTAATACCCGGGGTACATTGGACAATGAAAGTGGCATAGATTTGGATGCCCTCACCGACAAAAAATACCCTCAATCCATAACAATTGAGGGCCAGTTTTTAGCGCAAAGGTTCGCAACAAGTTTTCCCGAATCGAGCGTTTGAGCACAGAATCCCAGACAATTCGACCATAATATTTGTGGAGTGTAACACAGGGCGGGATTCAATTACGGACCGGGTGTCCGCAATTTGCCATTTGACAGTTCAGGAAGTTCATCTTGACAACAATTTTGTACCGGAATCGGCAACTATTCTTCGATGTCGCCACGCAACACCCTGGATATCGTGCGCTGGGAAAAGCCACGCTGAGCCAGAAAACGCATCTGTTTGCCACGCTCACTGGCGTCTTGCGGCAAAGTGCCAAATTTTTTTTCCCATACCTGTTGCGCCCGTTGCACTTCATCTTGCCCAAGTTGCGCTTTCAGGCTTGCATCCGGGTTGACACCATGCTGTTTCAATTCTTGCAAAATACGGCTGTCGCCAAAACGCTCGCTGCGACGCCGCACCAGATTTTCGGTGAAACGCTCAGTAGATAAGAACTTGAGCGCCTCCATTTGATCCAGCAAAGCTTCAATATCATCGCCCTCTTGCGCATGGCGCGCCAGCTTGCGCGCCAACTCTATCCGGCTATGATCGCGCGCCGCCAAATAACGTAGCGCACGCGCTTTCAGGCTAATGCTCATTCATCCCCGGCTTTATCCAGCAGTGCTGCGGCTTTGTCAGCCGCTTTTTCTGCCCGGGTTTTGCCAGCCAACTCACCTGGTGCAGCACTAATAGCAGTGGCAGCAACAGGTAATGGCGGCAACGGCCGGACACCGAGCGCAACCCGAACCTTGTTTTCGATTTCATGTGCCAGTTGCGGCCGTTCTTTCAAATAGATGCGGGCATTGTCCTTGCCTTGCCCAATACGATCGCCACCATAGCTATACCAGGAACCGGATTTTTCAACGATTTTGGCATCCACACCCAGATCGATAATTTCGCCTTCGCGCGACGTGCCTTCCCCGTACAAAATATCGAAATGCGCTTCTTTGAAGGGCGGTGCGATTTTGTTTTTAACGACCTTGACCTTGGTTTCGTTACCAATCACTTCGTCGCCAGACTTGATGGAACCGGTGCGGCGAATATCCAGCCGAACCGATGCATAAAACTTGAGTGCATTGCCGCCAGTAGTAGTTTCAGGGCTACCAAACATGACACCAATTTTCATGCGGATCTGGTTAATAAAAATGACCAGGGTGTTAGTGCGATTAATGGTGCCAGTGAGTTTGCGCAAAGCCTGTGACATCAGACGCGCCTGCAAGCCAGGCAGGGAATCGCCCA
>JBDLSU010000587.1:0-4967 GCA_039799405.1 Pseudomonadota bacterium
TGCGGTCGCACCTGCGGCCATCGCCGACCCGGCCGGGCCGGATCCTGGCAAGCAGACCAAGCCAGCAGGCAATGCGATTAAACCAACCTTGCGGCCACGCCCGGCAAGAGGCTAATATGAAAATCTGTTTTTTGGGTCTGGATAATTTGCCGGTATTGGCACGCGAATACAATCAGCACGGCATCGGCGGTGAACAAGTGCAACACACGCTGCTGGCACGGGCGCTGGTGCGTCGGGGCCATCAGGTCAGCATGGTGGTGTATGACTACGGCCAGGCAGATGGCGCGGTATTCGATGGCATTACCACTTATAAAGCCTATCGCCATAACGCCGGGTTGCCGCTGCTGCGCTTTATCTGGCCGCGCTGGAGCGGGGTCTGGGCCGCTTTAAAGCGCGCCGATGCCGATGTCTATTACGTCAGTTGTGCAGGCATGCATCTGGGCCTGGTCGCCATGTTTTGTCGGCGTTACGGCAGAAAAGTGGTGTTCAAAATCGCGCATGACAGCGATTGTGAACCGGATAAATTACTCATCAAATACCGGCGTGACAAAAAACTGTATGAATACGGTTTGCGCCACGCGCATGGCATTCTGGCGCAGAGCGAGCAGCAACAGCGTGCCATGCAGCGCAATTATGGTTTGCCCAGTACCGTGACCGAAATGATTGTCGATACGCCCGGTTTGCCGGTGCAACGCAGGATTGATGTGTTGTGGGTGAATAATTTGCGCCAGTTCAAACGGCCCGACCTGTTATTGGAAGTGGCGCGCCAGTTGCCGCAATACCAGTTCGCCATGATCGGCGGTGAGCAACCCGGTTTTACCGACCTGTATCAACAAATTCAGCTTGATGCGGCCAGCATTCATAATTTACGTTTCCTGGGGCGGGTGCCGTATCACGATATGGACCAGCACTACGCCGGGGCGCGGGTTTTCATCAATACCTCGGACAGTGAGGGTTTCCCCAATTCCTATTTGCAGGCCTGGATCCGGGGTACGCCGGTGGTGGCGTTTTTCGACCCCGATGGCGTGATCGCCAGTGAAGGTCTGGGACGGGTGCCACAAGACATGGCGCAGATGCGGCAGGCATTGCAGGTGCTGCTGGAAGACGACCAGCAATGGCTGGAAACCAGCTTGCGCTGCAAAGCCTATATGCAACGCATGTATGGCGACGACCGGATTCTGGCACCGTATCTGGCACTTTTCAACAAGGCTTGAGCGAAATTATGGCGACTTGTGCAGCGCAGCGCGTGCGCGTTTTGTTCATTGTCAATTCATTGCAATTTGGCGGTGCGGAAAAGCATGTGGTCACGCTGCTCAATCATATCGATATCGAGCGCTTTGAACTGACCCTGTGCTATCTGAAAAATGATACCCAATTATTGCCCCAGTTGGATCAAAGCCGCTTGCAAGCACCAGCCTTTTGCCTGAACGTGGCCAGCAAAATTGACGGGGCCGCATTGCGCCGTCTGGCCGATTTTATCGATGCGCAAAAAATTGATGTGCTGCTGTGTACCAATAACTACCCGCTCTGGTATGGCATGCTGGTGCGCCCGCTGCTGCGCGCGCGCACACAGCCGCTCAAGGTGGTGGAAGTGCTGCATACCACCGGACTGGGTTCGTTCAAACAGCAACTGCAGCTCTGGATCACGCGGCCGTTTTACTGGGCTTGCCAGCATCTGGTGTATGTCTGTGAAAACCAGCGCCGCTTCTGGCGCAAACGCGCATTGAGCCGCTGGCGCGATCAGGTAATCCATAACGGTATCGATGTCGAATATTTTTCCGCTGCCCACTTCAGCCCAGAACAAATCGCACATCAACGCTTTGTGTACCGCGCCGAGCCGGAGGATTTTGTGATCGGCATTTGCGCGGTGTTACGCCCGGAAAAAGCCCATGGCGATTTATTGCAGGCGGTGGCGCAATTGCGCGCCAGGGGGCTGCCGGTGAAATTGTGGATTATTGGCGATGGCCCGGAGCGCGCCAGACTGGAAGCGCAGATTGGCGAGTCAAGCTTGCGTAGCGTGGTCTTGATCACCGGCTTTCAAAGCGATGTGCGTTTGACTATTGCCGCCGTTGACGCCATGGCGATTGTCTCGCATGCGGTGGAAACCTTTTCGATTGCCGCGCTGGAAGCCATGGCGCTGGGCAAACCGATGGTAATGAGTGATATTGGCGGTGCGTCGGAACAAGTGGAGCCGGGTGTGAATGGCTATTTGTTTCCGGCCGGTGATATTGCCGCGCTGGCGGCTGCTTTGGCGCGCCTGATGCAAAGCGGCCAAACTCAGGCGCTGGGGCAGGCTGCCCGCGTCAAGGTGTGCCAGCAGTTTTCGCTGCAAGGCATGGTGCAACAATACGAAAACATGCTGCTGGATGTGGCTGCGCCGGGCCAACGGAGTGGCGCATGAGTGGCTTGCGCCGTAACGCCATCAAGCTGGCGGCCGCCAGTGCGCTCGAATTTGGTCTGCAATTTGCCATTCCGGTGATTTTGGTGCGCACCCTGAGTGAAACCGTGTTTGCCCAGTACCGCCTGCTGTGGCTGATGGCCAGCACCATGCTGGCGCTGATGCCGCTATTTATGCCGCAAGCGCTGTTTTATTTTTTACCGCGTGCCGACACGCCCTTGCAACGTGCGCGCGTCATCGGCAATACCCTGGCGTATCTGCTCACCATGGCGCTGCTGCTGGGGCTGGTGCTCAACCCCTGGAACCCGTTGCTACAGCCGGTGGTGCATGATTTGCTGGCGCAGTCGTATGGTGCTGCTACCGGCTTTTTAATGCTGTGGCTGGTGCTGGCCATGTTTGATACGCTGCCAGTGGCTGAAAGCCGCGCCAGTTGGCAAGCCAATTGCACCATCGGCCTGGCCTTGCTGCGCACCGCCTTGCTGGCGCTGGCGGCCTGGTATATGCAAAGTTTGCTGTGGGTGGTGTTGGCGCTGGTGGTGCAAGCGCTGTCGAAACTGGGTTTGTTGCTCTGGTATATTTTGCGCCGCGCAGCAAGCAGCGATAACTCGCCCCGGCTTGGCTTTGACGCCGGTTTGCTGCGTCAGCAATTGCGCTATGCCTTGCCTTTTGCTATTGGCAATGGCTTGTATTCGATGCGTTCGCAAGCCGACCAGTGGGTAGTGGCAACACTGCTTTCGCCCAAGCTGTATGGCAGTTTTTCGATTGCCACCAGCTTGCAACCGATTGCCACCTTGTTGCGCCTGCCGGTGTACAACGCCATGATGCCGCGCCTCAATGCCGCCTGCGCCAAGCAAGATTATGAGCAGGTGCGGCACCTGATCACCAAAAGCAATGCCGCTACCGCCATGATGTTGATTCCGGTGGCGGGCATGTTTTTTGTCTGCGCGCCGCAATTGATTGAACTGGTGTACACCACGCGCCATTTGGCGGCCATCGATGTGATGCGGGTGTATTTGCTGGGCATGATTGTCAATGCTTTCGCCATCGGCCATGTGTTACCGGCGCTCGATCTGGGCAAATTTGCCACCCGCAATAATGGCGTGTGTTTGCTGTTGTCGGTGCTGTTCAGTTGGCTTGGGGTGAAATACTTCGGTCTGGCCGGTGCCGCCTGTGGTAGTGTCGCCACGCTGGCAATGAGTGAGCTCTGGTCGGCCCATGTGGTGGCGCGCAAATTATCGATCAGTGTGGCGCAATTGCTGTCCTGGCGCACCTTGTGGCCGACTTTGCTCGCCACCAGCCTGGCGCTGGGGGTATGCTTGTGGCTGGGGTGCTCCTGGCCATGGCCGCTGTTATATGTCTTGCTGGCCAAAGGCAGCTTGTTTGTCGCAGTCTGGCTCGGCAGTTTTCTGGCAATGGGCGGCAAGCGCCAAATTCTGGGTTTGCGTGATTTCAATTAGCGCTGGCACCAGTCAAACCATAATAAGAGGATGCTATGGCATTGGAAGATTTGTTATACCCCCTGTTGAGCGCCTATATCGCATCGCCGCAATGGGTCAAACTCTCGATCGGGCGCGCCTATTCCTGGTTGCCGCCCAATCTGGGGCGCGGCAAACACTATCCGGCGCTATTGCGCGATGCATTTCAACACGATGGTGCCCGGTTGGCGCAAATGCAACGCGAAAAACTGAGCGCCAGCCTGCGCTGGGCGCTGGAATCGGTGCCCGCCTATGCGCGCTTCCAGCATTTGCTGCCGCAGATTGCGCAAGACCCGTATGCGGTGCTGGCGCACATGCCACTATTGAGTAAAGACGATTTGAAAGCCGATCTGGAAGGGCATCTATCGACCAGCATGCCGGCATCGAGCCGTCTGAAAACCTTTACCGGTGGCTCCACCGCCAGCGCGCTGATGTTTTACCTGCAAAAAGGCATGTCACGCCCCAAGGAATATGCCTTCATGGAAGACTTTCACCAGCGCATTGGCCTGCAGCGCAATGATGTGGTGCTGGCGCTACGCGGGCGCAGCGTGCCGACCGCGAAACACCCGGGCGGACGCTTGTGGATGTATGAACCAATCAAACGCCAGTTGATTTTGAGCTCCGACCATCTGGAGCGCCACTATATGGCGGAATACGTGGAAGCGCTGCGCCAGTGGCAACCGCGCTTCATCCAGGCGTTTCCCTCGGCCCTGATGCCGCTGGCACGCTGGCTGAAAGAACATCCGGAACCCGCCATCACCAGCGCCATCAAGGGCATCATGCTGTATTCGGAAAACGTCTACGATGATCAGATGGCTTTGTTGCGGCAGGTATTTGGCTGCCCGATTCTGAAACACTATGGCCATTCGGAACGGGTGTTGATGGCCGCCTCGATGCCGGATGATGATCGCTGCTTTTTCTGGCCGCAATATGGCCTGGTTGAATTGATCGATGAACAGGGTCAACCCATCCCGCCCAGCCAAACCGGCGTGTTGGGGGAGCTGGTCGGCACCAGTTTCGACAATCAGGTCATGCCAATGCTGCGCTACCGCACTGGCGACATGGCGATGTGGTCAGCCAGCGGCCACCCGCAA
>JBDLSU010000588.1:0-5301 GCA_039799405.1 Pseudomonadota bacterium
CAAGGAGCTTTTTGACTGTCTCCGGGGTCGCGGCCACACGGGTTTCCCCGGGCCTCGTCTCGGCGGGTATGCCTATTCTCATGACTCCTCCAATAAAATATGAACTGAAGAAGTATCTTACACGGATTCAACCAGCGTAAACAATCAGGCAGGGGCTTATTTCCCTCATGTGATTTATTTATATCTGGCAAACAACGGCCCCGAATATGACATGACCAGAACGGCAAAAAACCGATCCTGCCGGGTGTGGCGCAAGCGCGGTAAAATGGCAACAATTGGAAGGAATTTTATGAAACATCATTGGAAACCCTCGGTCACGGTGGCCGCCGTGATCGAGCACCTGGGCCGCTTCTTGCTGGTGGAAGAACAGACCAGCGAAGGCTTGCGTTTAAATCAACCCGCTGGTCATCTGGAATCGAACGAATCGCTGACACAAGCCTGCACGCGCGAAACTTTAGAGGAAACTGCCCACGAATTTACGCCAACTTACCTCATCGGCGTGTATCTTTGGCGCTTCATTTCGCCAAGCAGCGGTGCCGAACACACCTATTTGCGCTTTGCCTTTGCCGGACAACTGGGGCAAAAACAGGCGCGCGAGCTCGATGATGGCATTGTTGGCACCCTGTGGATGACGCGCGACGAACTGGCCGCCTGCCCGGAGCGGCACCGCAGCCCCCTGCTTTTGCAGTGCATTGATGACTATCTGGCAGGCAAGCGCAGCGAGCTGGACATGCTGCATACCCACGCCAGCGTCAGCGCCGAAACGGCCCTTTCTGACTTGGCAACACATTCCAAAGCGAGCTAAATATGACAACAAATAATGGCAAAAAAGTCGTGATCGGCATGTCCGGTGGCGTGGATTCTTCTGTTGCAGCTTGGCTACTAAAACAACAGGGCTATGAAGTAATCGGCCTGTTCATGAAAAACTGGGAAGACGATGACGATTCCGAATATTGCTCAACCCGGCAAGACTGGATCGACGCCGCCAGCGTAGCCGATGTGATCGGGGTCGATATTGAAGCGGTCAATTTCGCGGCCGAATACAAGGACCGGGTGTTTGCCGAATTCCTGCGCGAATACCAGGCCGGGCGCACACCGAATCCGGATGTGTTGTGCAATGCCGAAATCAAGTTCAAAGCCTTTCTGGATCATGCCATGCATCTGGGTGCGGATTTAATCGCCACCGGCCATTACGCCCGGGTGCGCCAGGTCGGGCGGCAGTTTGAATTGTTGAAGGCACTCGACGCCAGCAAAGATCAAAGTTACTTTTTGCACCGTTTGAACCAAAAACAATTGGCCAACACCCTGTTTCCACTGGGTGACATCAATAAAACCGAAGTGCGCAAAATCGCAGCAGAACTGAAGTTACCTAACGCCACCAAAAAAGATTCCACCGGCATTTGCTTCATCGGCGAGCGCCCATTCCGCGATTTTTTAAACCGCTACCTGTCGTACCAGCCGGGGCCGATTAAAACCGATGACGGTAAAACCGTGGGCCAGCATGTCGGCCTGAGTTTTTACACCCTGGGTCAGCGCAAAGGGATCGGCATTGGTGGGTTAAAAGCCTATAAAAACCCGGACGGCAGCAGCGACGCCTGGTATGTAGCGCGCAAGGATATTGCCGAAAATACGCTCTACATCGTGCAGGGCCACGCGCACCCGTGGTTGCTCAGTCCCTCGCTATTGGCAGATCAAGCCAGTTGGGTGGCAGGACACATACCGCAAGCAGGCAGCTACAGCGCCAAAACCCGCTACCGCCAGGCCGATGTGGTTTGCCATCTGGCCCCTGTGGTGGCCGATGGTTTTGGCTTGAGTTTTGATGAAGCGCAATGGGCGGTAACGCCGGGGCAATCGGCGGTGCTGTATGACGGCGATATTTGTCTGGGCGGGGGGATTATTGCGCAGGCTAGGACTTAAGCGAGCGCAACGCCTGATACGACGCCCAAGCCACGTTATTTTTTCACCGGGCGACATGGCACAACAGCAGCGTTCGCAGGCGTGCTGGATTGTGCCGTTGCCTGACTGGCAGGTGCGGGTGCAGGCGCGGGCTTGGCGACACTGGCGGCAACCGGTTTGGGTGCTGGCTTGGCAGGCGGCGGTGGCGGATTTTCAATCCAGCCACCGATGGCCAGTGCATTGGTACAAAAAACCAAGCCTGCCAGAACGCTGGCAAGGCGGTAAAAATAGCGCGAACAGATTTTCATAAACATCCCTTGTTTGAATTGGATCATGATTTCAGCGGCAATCAAGATTGATTGCCAAGCATCATTAAATCAAATTCACAACCTTGCGGTAAGGGTGTTTTCTTGCTAGTGGCTGTCATGTTTTTTGCTACTGCACCAGCAAGAAACTTGTTATTGCTCCGGCGTCAATTGCTGTGGTGCCAATTCAATGCGCAAAGCAAACACGCTGCCCGCACCGGGGCGCGAACGCAATAGCAGCGGGCTACCCAGTTCCTCGCAAATACGCGCCGTGCTATGCAATCCGATCCCGTGACCGATCAAAGGTACGGCGTCGTTGCGCAGGTTTTCGGGTGAATGGGCCAGCGCGATGCGCGCCAGCAAACGCGCGGTGTTGGCGCGGCGATCCGGCTCGTTGGCATGGGCAATGCCTTGTCCGGTATTGCGCACAAAAATATGGCAGGCACCATAGCGGCGACAAAAGCGCAGGCTGACTTTTTCACCCGGGCCGGAATACAGAATCGCATTATTGAGCAAATTGGCCAGCACCCGCCGCAAGCGCGCCTCGTGGGTAACCATGGCAAAGTCTTCATTGCCCATCACCAGCTTCACCTTGTAGGCTGCGGCCAGATCAAAAAAACGATCCCAAAAATATTGCGCCACCTGTGCTACTTGCAATACCTGCTGCCCGGGTGGCTGGGCGCTGGTTTCCAGCGCAACCTGATGAAACACGTCACTCAGCATCTGGCTGATTTCATGCGAGGCGCGCAGCGTTTTATCCAGCAGCGCACGCACTGGCGGCTCACTGGCCTGGCTGGCCGCTTGCTGCAAAGCGCTATCGAGCCAGAACATCGGTTGCATGATGTCGTGATTGGCGTGCAGAATGCGCTGGTTATTTTGCTGCAGGGTGGTAACCAGCGCCTGGCGCGCGCTGTTGTCTGCGGCCAGTTCGGCGGCACGTTCTTTTTCCATTTGCAGAATTTTGGCTTGCGCCGCTTTTTCACGCTCGATGGCGGCGCTGCGCTCGTCTTCCATTTGGTGCAGCCAGCGCATAAGGGGCTGGAGGCCGAATAGACCAATCGCAAACATGGTGTACGAAATGGGGGCAAGCTTGTAGGCAATCGCAAAAACATAGGTCGCATATCCGGCTGGGATGGTAGCGACCAGCGCAAGATAAATCACACGGCGGCGTTGGTGCCACTTTGGTTCAAGCATGGCTTGCCATTTCGCTTGTCGCAATAGCCCGATTGGGCCAAAAACCGGCCAGCCTGTGACACCCTGACCGGGTAACACACTCATAGGCCAAAGCACACGCATTGCTTTCGCCAATATGATTGTATTTGATCCAATCTGCACAAAAGCTGCTGTAGCTTGGCTACCTTGGTGATAGAGGATTATCGCGCCAAGTTGTACCAATGCGTCATACAAGCACAGTTCCTGCACATCCGCTACCAGCCGGCTTGATCCGGCAAACCGGATCAAGCCTACAAAGATGATTGCCAATGCAAGCCCTAGGTAATAAAAGACCACCGTAGGCGGTGCTTTAACCATGATGCCTTCTGCAAGCCGCTCTGCCTGGATTAAAATGGCCCAGACGCCAAAACGCAAGGCGACTTCAAATGTCAAAAATGTGTTTACATTGACATTGTTTTTAATGAAAGACATTATCCTTGCCTATCGATTTGCAAGTTGGTCGGGTGTCAAATAACGAAATTAGCGCGGTGGTGGATTCGGTGGATTATTTCCTGGCCCCTCATTACTCATCCCCAACATGGGTAGCAGGCCAGTAATGGGCACTGCCGTATCAGCGCCGCCAGCAACCAGCAATAGCATTGCAGCAGGCAACTCCAGCATTTCTGTCATAACGATGCCCCTCTCCCGAAAAAGTTGCGATTATATCAAATGGCATTACCCCCGCCAAGGATTAATGAATGTATCCGCACCGCGAACATCGCCAGCCACGCCAAAATCCGCAGCAGCAGGCACCCTGTTTACGATCCGATTCGATAGTACCAAGGGTGCCCCCACTCTGTCGCCACATCGCCACTCATCACACCAAAAATCACCCAACACTTGTCATCACATCCCAAATCCTGTAAAGTTCGGCAACTTGAAAGCTACATCAGTTAGCTTTACACCGATTACACCCGGCATGAAGTTATACGCCACGAGTCACACGCTCCAAAGGAAAAAGCTGCTGCCATGCAAAAAGTGCTTGTTTTTGATGATCACCAAGTGGTGTTTGACGGTATACGCATGCAAATTGGTGATGCGTTTGAACTACACTACGCAGCCACAGGCGAGCAGTTGCGCCAGCAAATGCAAGCGATGCAGTTTGATGCGGTGATTGTCGATCTGGACTTCCCGGATAATGATTCCGGCTTCAATTATCTGGCCGAACTCAAGGCTGGCAATAACAAAGTGATTGTGTTGACGGGCACGGCGACCGATGCCAAACTGCGGCGCTGTTTTGATTCCAATCTGGATGGACTGATCGAAAAACACGACGCCAATGCCGATTTGCGGCGCACCTTGAGTACGGTTTTGGCAGGGCAACAGGTGTTTCCCTTCACGCGCATTCAGCGTCTGCTGGCAGCGGATGCGGATCGCCTGCCGCGCCTGACTGCGCGCGAGCGCGATGTGCTGGACCGGATCATGCTCGACCCAGGTTTGAGTCTGAAGCAAATTGGTGCGCAGCTCACCTTGTCCGAAAGCCGCATCAGCCGCCTGATTGATCAACTGGCCAGCAAATTTGGCGTCGATGGTTTGCCACGCATTTATCGGGAAGCGCAACGACGGGGTTATCAATCGGCCCTTGGCCAGGCGGTGGGATAAAGGTGTTATCCAGTCAATACAGCGCAACCAATCCTACTTCGGGATAAGGTTTTTGCCCAGCAACAGCTTGCCCCTGCTTTCATCCCCACGGCATTTCCCCTGCTTTCGACAGCGTAAGCCAGAGCAAAATTACGTTGTTGATCACATGTTTGACGGCAATACGGCATCAAGATTGCCTGTATCCGGGTTAAGAATTCTGCCATTGAAATTGCTTAATATCCACTTCCGACATTACTTTTTTTTCACCAGCCGCCCGGCAAGCTGATCCAGCTCGCGACTATGGAAA
>JBDLSU010000589.1:0-4537 GCA_039799405.1 Pseudomonadota bacterium
TGCTCACATCCCTGTCGATAGCGAGTAACGAAATGGATGGCAAAATCCACTGCCATGCCCAGCGACAGACAAGCCAATACCGCCACTGGCATGTCGATACTCTTGCCTATCCAGCCTAGCATGCCAACAATCAACAAAACGGTTGCTAATAAGGGCACATACGCGACCAAGGCCCATTTCAGTGAGCGGAAATCGAAGGCCAGTACCGCCAATACCACCACCAACGCCAATCCAAAACCCAGAATCATGTCCTTCAATACCTCCTGATTCCACACCAGATTAAAGTGGCCCGGCCCTGCAGCCATCACTTTGAATGGCATTTTTTGCGCTGCTGCTACTTGTTGTACGCGTGCTTCCACACGGTTCATTAATTGTGCGTCACCACTCTTGAGTTGCAACAACACATTGGCACGCTGGTATTCAAAGTCAACCACCCGGTTCAGATCGCTCGGGCGCGCACCCATCGAAAAAGCCAATAAATATTGGCCTGCCATGGCCGCATCCTGGGGTAGTACATTGGCTTGCTCGGTATTGCCGTTCAAAACGCGGTTAATGCGCTTCAAATAATCGGCCACCGACAAGCTGGTTCCGACCAGTTTTTGTTCGCTCAAATCACGTTGCAAAAATTCAATGGCTTTTAATACGGCAGGGTCTTTGATGCCATCCGGCATGCCCGTATCAATCACCAGCGAAGCAGGAATCGCGCCCCCCATTTCACGAGCAAATAAGGCGTCAGCCTGGCGTACTTCACTATTTTCCTTGAACCAGCGCACCATGTTGTTATCCACTACCGACTTGCTGGCACCCCAGGCGCTAAAGAGTATCAAGCCCAGCGTCACGCCGATAACAGGTACGGCCGCACGCACCGCCCACGTGGCAATCCAGCCAGTCAGCTTTGAGACGACATCGGTATCATTTTTCAGAGCGGGTACGGGTACCAACATCAAACAGGCCGGTACCAGGTAAAAACTCAGCAAACGCAGCACAATGGTGCCCAGCACGATGATTGCGCCAAATACCTTGACCGGAATAATGGTCATAAATAGCAATACGGCAAATCCCAGTGCGGTAGCCAATGCGGTAAATCGCACCGGGCGTGCCACTGCAATCATGGTTTGACGTACCACGTCAGCACGATTCAGGTGTGGTTGGTAGCGCTGGAAGAATTCATTGAAGATATGGATGCTATCGGTGGCAATGGCCATTAAAAACACCGGAGCCATTGAACTCATGATATGCACCGGATAGCCCAGCGCAATGCTGGTGCCCATGGCGACCATGATAGCGACCATAGAGCTCAACATCATGACGCCAGCCAGCCACCAACTGCGGAACATCCAGACCATCAGCCCCATCATCAAGGCACCAGCAATGGGCGCAAATATCCCCATCAGTTTAAACATTTCCGCACCAAACAAATCACGTGCTACCGGGTCGCCAGTAATAAACACCTGATCAGCAATAAAACTCTTGAGCGCGGCAGCACGAATCGCATTGGCCAATTGCGCACCGTCAGCACCTTTTTGCAAGGGTACATAGACGGCAGTGGTTTTTTCATCGCGAGAAATCAGGCGATCCACAAATAGCGGGCCATCAAATAATTGTTGGCGTAATTGCGCCACTTCGACATCAGTTGTTGGCACGGTAGCCAACAACGGTGCTATGCGCAAAGTATCATTTTGCGCAGTGACGTTATCAACTGTGTAAAGCGATGTCACGTCGGCTTTGACGATGCCAGACAGGGTCAGTACATCCTGGCTGAACTGGTGCAATTTGGCCAGGCTGGCCGGGTTGAGTACACCATTGGGTGGTTGAATCGCCACCACAATGGTGTCTTCATGCAGGCCAAAACGCTGATCGACCTGATTATTCCATAGCCGCACAGGTGAATCGGGGGGCAGCATATTTTTGGGATTGGTATCGATTTTGGCCCACGGAAAGGCCGCGCCAAAAATCATCGCTACCACAACGCATGCCAGGATCGCCCACCAGGGGCGGGCGATACCGGCCAAAGTCAAGCCTGATGCCTTGCTGGACGAATTAGTGCTGACTGAAGTTGTGCTCATGGCCTGCTGTTCCTTAATACATTTTGTTAAGCCAGAATCGCTCAAACATAACCTTGCCCAGATGGTGCCATGGGCCAGGCATGTTTAGCTTGACATCCGGGTTCGGTTCGGCATAGAAATTGCCTGCGCCACGTCCGGCAATAATGCCACCCATTTCAACAAAGTATTGGCCATAACCATTAAAGTGATGTGATGTGGGACGCCCCTGTATTTCTTCGATAATATTGCGTGCTGCGGCCTCGGCTTGTCCGTGGGCAAAAACCCCTGCTTTTGGCAGTGACTTGCCGTTGACGAGGGGGATGCCGACGCAATCACCTACCGCATAAACGCCGGGGAACTGGGTTTGCATGGTATTGCGATTGACCGGAACCCAACCGCTGTTGGCGGCCAACCCTGCGTCAATCAACAATTGAGGAACACTGTGGCGTGGTACATAAGCCAGATGATCGAAGCTGGCGCGCTGCTCACCAAAATCAAGTTGTCCGTCAGCCGTCATGCCTTGAATTGCATGTTTCGGAAAATAATTGATTTTCTTGTTGCTCAGCATCTGGACTATTTGGGCAGAAACCTTCTCACCTGCTACTGGCATCGGCCCTGGCTCTGGCGTATAGATAGCGACCTGTGACCCACTGCGAAAGCCATTTAAACGCTTTTGCCAAATCATTGCTGCCTCGTAGGGCGCTGCGGGGCACTTGAAGGGCATAGAGCAAACCAATACCGCCACCCTGCTGCCAGCGGCTTTCTCTGACAGGTCGTGCAATGCTTGTGCGCCGCTGGCACTGTAGAGGTTATGTCCGGCTTGCGCCACCGCCGCCAAACCAGTCATGTGGGTGTTGGCACCGAGCGCAATGAGCAAATAATCGGCTTGCAATACGCCCTGATCAGTAGTCACGCTACGGCTTAGCGGATCAATCGCCTCTACTTTGGCCTGGATGAAGCGCAAACCCTTGCGGGCAATGCGATCAAGTGGCCGGGTTATTTGTGCCAGTGTGCGGGTGCCTGCCAACATCCACAAATAAGAAGGTGAAAATTCATAGTGGCTGGCTTGATCTACCACCACAACTTCATATTGGCCTGGCAAGTTGGCAAGTAGTTCGTTGGCGGCGGTAATGCCGCCAATACCCGCACCCAAAATCACAATTTGCTTTGTCATCGCTAATCCTCATTGCTGGTACTCATTACTAGTACTTAAAGGCTGGAAAATTCCAGTTTTTTGTCATACATGACGCTACTACCTGAAACGCGCTCCAGGCGGGGTTCGGTAAAGAAGTTTTCCAGTCCACCTTGACTATGCGGCACCATCAAGATATCCCTGCCCCGGCTCAGCAAAACCCGATCCTGATCGATTGTGCCAAAAAAATAGTCGCGCTTTTCAGGATGACGTGATGCTTCTGATACATCGACCGGAATCCATCCTAGTGCGGGATCATAAAAACGGGTCCAGCAGTGGTAGCCACACTTGAAGTGGGTGATGTCGCCATCTTTCATGTCTGCCGGAAAGGCTGCACCAATTTCAAACTCGCCCGCAATGCCACAGCAGCGCAACAAGGCCAAAAACAAGGTATGAAAATCAGTGCAATTGCCCTTGCCCATTGAGCATGCCCATTCAGTATCGCCCTGGCCCCAGCCTTCAACGCTCTTGTCGTAACTCATGCTGGCCAGCACGTGGTCATACACGGCACGTGCAATATCGATCGCCTTCTGGTGTTTGGCGCGTATGGTTTGTGCTACCTCCAGCAGCTCGGGCAAAAACTTGATTTTGCTGGTTTGGCTTAGTTGATGCCGAAGTAGTTGCGCATCCTGTTGCAGGCGCGCCGGGCGTTGCTGTGTCAAATCGACATGCCATTCTTTGCGCTCAATCACTGCGCGATAGCCAATATGGTGGACTCCGGCTCCATCGCCCTGCGTCATACCATGCAAAATGGGATTGCCAAACACCGGGTCATAGCAAATCTCAACCGGCATACTTGCGTCGGACTGCATTGCAAGCACATCCTGATGAGGCGTGGCAGCGGGTAATGGCAGCCAAATGTGAATAGGATCACCTTGGTCTTTTGGTTCGGGAAGATCGACCTGATAATTCAGTTCAATGGTTCTGGATGTGCTCACGATAGCCCTCTTGTTATTTCAACAAGCCAGTTGATCGACCGATTTTTTCAATCGTATCAAAATCAGACGGATTGGCTCGCACAAATTTCTTGGCTCCCTGAATATCGAGTACCGTTTTGTCGGCAGGCCGATTGGCATCAAGCTCCAAAAAGGCCTTGGCAAATTTTTGTACCAATTCCTGCGATACATCTTTGCGCGCCGCCCAAACGTAATCCACATATTCCGGGGTTGTCCAAATCACCTTCACTTTGGAGGAATCAATTTTTTTATTTTCAACCATACGGTGCCAGACTTCAATATTGAGCGCCCCAGCTTGTACTTTTCCGGATTCCACCATTTTGGCAGTGGCATCATGCGCACCA
>JBDLSU010000590.1:0-4397 GCA_039799405.1 Pseudomonadota bacterium
AGGGTGGACTGACTGATAGGCTTGAATAAAAAGCCGGACACCCCGGCCGCTTCCGCTTCTTCCTGCACTTCTTCGCGGCCGAAAGCGGTCATCAGCACGATATCCGGTTGTGCCTGCAGCCTGACATTGGCGCGGATGCGGCGGATAAAGGCGATGCCATTGGCTTGCGGCATCAGCCAGTCGGTCAACACCAGTTGATAGGGATCCGACATTTGATCGGCGCGCTGGATCGATTCAAACGCATGATCGGCATCGTCGGCCATGTCAACCCGCAAGCCCAGCGCCTGCAATGCCTGCCCCAGAATTTCGCGCGCCGACTGGTTGTCGTCCAGCACCATGATGCGTGCCGCGTTCAGGGCCGAAGGCAACACCTGGGCGATATGGCTTTCCCTGGCGCTGCTGTCGAGTTTGATGCGCAAATCGAAATGGAAGCACGAACCCTGGTTGATTTCGGTTTCTACCTTGATGCGGCCACCCATTAACTCCACCAGACGCTGCGAAATCGACAAGCCCAGCCCGGTGCCACCATATTTGCGGGTGGTGGAACCATCGGCCTGACTGAACGCCTGGAATAATTTGGCGCTCTGTTGCGGCGTCATGCCGATTCCGGTATCGCGCACGGCAAAGCGCAATACCACGTGGTCATCGTCATCCGGTGCTTGCAACATGCTGCAAGCGAGTTCAATTTCACCGCTGGGGGTAAATTTAATCGCGTTATTGATCAAATTGGTCAAGACCTGGCCCAGCCGCAATGGGTCACCCTGCAATTTGCGCGGTATTTCATGCGGTACCCGGAACAGGTATTCCAGATTTTTTTCATTGGCCTTCTGGCTGGTGATGTTGGCGACATTTAATAACACTTCATCCAGCGTGAAGGGCACGTCTTCCACATCCAGTTTGCCCGCTTCGATTTTGGAAAAATCCAGAATGTCATTCAGTATGCCCAGCAGCGACAAACCGGCGCGGTGGATTTTGTTGACGTAATCGAGTTGCTTCGGGTTCAGTTCGGTGCGCAGCGCCAGGTGCGCCATGCCGATAATGGCATTCATCGGGGTGCGGATTTCATGGCTCATATTGGCCAGGAACTCGGATTTGAGCTGGGTCGCTTCTTCGGCTTTTTGCTTGGAAATGGCCAGCTCTTCCGCGTGCAGGCGGACTTGCTTGTCTTGCTGCAGCAGGCGGATTTCGGTTTCGCGCAGCGCTGCCAGCGTCAGTTCAAGTTGTGAATACGCATCGGCATTGTCCAGCGCCACCGCAGCATACCCGGCCAGGGTGCGCAGCATATTCAAATGCACCGGCTGGTAAGAATGCTTCTGGAAACTCTGCACCCCCAATACCCCCAGCACCTTGTCCTTGATCAGCATCGGCACAAACAGGCCCGATTGTGGCACGGCATTGTCGGTCAGCCCCAGCAAGCGGGTTTCGCGGCTCCAGTTAAAATCTTGCAGGTCGGGCTGATAGTGTTGTAAATCAACATCGACATCGTTGATATAGATTTCACGCCGGTGCTTGATACACCAGGCGGTAAGCTGGCCCGGATCCAGCATGGTGCGCTGATAGGCGGGCATGCGTTGATCCCAGCACATGGTGAAGGGAAATTCGATGATGTTTTGATCAGCGCGGTAAAAGCCGACGCCAAAGAATTCGGCGATCATCAACTCATGCACATAGCGGTACAGCGTGGCCATGATGTTGTCGCGGTTTAAACTGGCGGTAATTTCACGCCCGATCTCGGACAGCACCGAAATATTGCGGTGCGCCAGTTCCACGCTTTCCTTTTGCTTCTCCAGTTGTTCCTTCTGGTTCATCAGTTCAGCGGTACGCTGTACGATGGTGGCTTCCAGATTGCTGTGGTAGGCGTCGAGTTTCTGGCGCAAGTCGAAGGCTTCGACCGCACGTTTGACGGTCAGGATAAAATCCTGCGCATCGAAGGGTTTGATGATAAATTTGTAGATTTCGGCACGATTAATGGAATTGACAATAGCATCGATGTCAATAAAACCGGTCACGATAATGCGGATGGCTTGTGGCAGGGTCAGACGCAGTTTTTCAAATAACTGGATCCCGGTCAGGCGTGGCATGCGCTGGTCGCTGATGATACAGGCCAGCGTATTTTTGTCTTCCAGTTGTTCAATAATATCGAGTGCATCCTGGCCATCAACGGCAACCAGCAGGCGGTAATTGGGGCTAAGCAAGGCGGTCATGACCTGGCGGTTGGCGGCTTCGTCATCGACAATCAAAATGGTGGGGCGAACATCGGGGCGGCTTGGGGCATTTTCCAAGCTGTCGAGTCGCTTCATGTTGAATAATGCCATTGCTTTCCTTTATTGCAGACCAGGTGGCCAGCACACGCCATTTGAATACGGCAATCTTAGCGTAAAACGATCTGTTTCAAGCTTTTTTGGCGTTTGCCTGCGGGTTTTCAACAATCGTAACATGGGGGGCGCGAATAAAGTAGGCCGATGTTGCTCGGGTAATGCAGATAAGCCGGGAAAAGCACAAAATTTCCTGAAAAAAACGGAGGCCAGATAACCTCCGTTCCTGATGGCCTGAATCGCATTGCCAATCGATTAACGATCCTGGGTGCGGCGGAAGGCGCGGTGGTAGATATAGTCGGCCAGTTGACGGCCCATGATGGCACCGCCCGTTTTGTCATAGGCCCAGTGTACGCCCAGCCAGATGCGGCTTTGGCCGTTTTCTTCTTCCGCCTCCGAGAACGAGCTGTAGCTGCGTACCACCGCCGGACGTACATTGCCCTGATTGTCCTTGTTCACGCCATTGTATTCATCCGACACCAGCGAAAACTCCATGTCGTCGGTGCCATACACATTGCGCAGGGTTTGGAACAGCGCCGAACCAAAGGTGGAGTGGCCCGATGGATAGGCCGGGAAAGGCGGGGTGAAGTTGGGGCCGCTCAGGTTGGTCGCCGGTGCGCCCAGCGGTTCCCAACTGGCCTGGCCTGTGGTGTTGCCATTGCCGTCAAGTTCACCTGCCCGGATGCCACCAACCGGACGCCAGTGTTTGTAGGCATATTTGGTTTCCCAGGCGGCGATGCCAGCGTCGGCCATGGCGGTATTGGCCAGGGCAAACAGACGGGCCAGATCGTTCACGTGGTAGGTGCCCATTTGCTCGGCAATCTGGATGATGAACTGGTTGAACATGCGCGGTGGCGTGCCCAGTTTGGCCGAGCCATCATAGCCCCAGAAAATGGCGGCCTGGGTTTGGTCAGCAGTACGCGTGGTGGGGGAGGCGGTGTCGCCCTTGGCCCCTTTGTCTTTCACTTCAGCATAGGCGCTGGCGTAGGCCGGGCTGCTCAGTGCGGGCGGTGCCGGCAGCCGGAATTGCGAGCCGGAGCGCAGCACGAAGGGCTTGACGCTGCCCCACAACGCCCCCACTGCAAGCGCTTGCTGGGCGATCGGGTCTTGGTTCCAGTCTCCCGGATTGGTGCCAGGAATATAATCGGTGCCGACCACTTGTTCGCTCAGTGGAATGTTGTCATTGGCGCGTGCTGCCAGAATGGCCGCCGCAGCGCGTTTGCCCAGATCGATGCCATTGGTTTTTTGTGCCGGATTTTTGGTGACGATATTGGCCAGGTCTGCCGTCAGGGCAGCGTCAAAAATCGGCGCTTGCGAGGGGTATAGTGCGACCAGGGTGTCATGGGCGGATTGGGCGATAGCCGCATCAATCGAGGTTTTTTTCGGGGTGCCAAGGTGACCGACATAGCTTTGATAGCCGCCGACGATGGTGTTGACGGCTTCAAACATGCCGATTGAGACGATGGCCAGGGCGCGCGAGGAGCGATGTGGGCCACCCTGATGCTGGGTATGCTCTGGTATCCCGGTGCCATTGGGGGTGTGATCGAGCGCATTGGCACCCAGTGCCACGTTCATCCAGTACAACAGGCGTTCAGTGGCGTGTGGCCCCAGGTGTGGGGTACTTGGTGCCCGTTCAACCAGGCTATGCTGTTGCAGCGCATGCTTTGCGCCCAGCATGACGTTTTCGCCGGTGCTGTTGGATGCCATGGTAAAGGTGCTGGCAAACAGGGTGATTGCAAACGTGAGAGAGATTTTTGCCGAAATTTTTTTGCTGCTACGAGGCAAAATGGTGGTGCTGGCAAGCGAGGGCTGGGGTTGCTTGAACATTGATTTCTCCATCGTTGAGTGGTGCATGTCAGTGCGGGCGGAAAATTTTTTCGACAAGTGGTGGCACACGCATTGTATTAACTTGTCGGATTCCTGCCTTGCATCCTTTGGATCGGCTGGATTCAGGGCAATCAGAAAATGCCATGAACCAGCTTGACATCAGTAAGAATTGAAGCGGGTTATTTTGTTGTCTGTGGGCACTGTCTTGGCTTCGCTCACGAAAGATGTTGACGCAATCGGTTCTATTCAAGGCAG
>JBDLSU010000591.1:0-11492 GCA_039799405.1 Pseudomonadota bacterium
TCCAGACTGAGTAAATTGGTAGCATTGCGCAAGCGCAATTTGCAACGTTGCTGGAAATTTAATGCTGGAATTTCCGGGTCGAAGCCAACGTCCTGCCCTTCTACCGCGTAATAGTATTCGCAATAAATCACCAGCCTCGCTCTGGGATACACTTCCTTGATCAACAGCGCTTCGCCCCACCCGGGGTGCGCCACGATCACGTCGGGTTCAAAACCCTCGCGCTTCAATTGCATGGCAGCCGCAGCGCAGGCTTCGGCACGCAATACCTTCGCCTCCTGATCCTGCAGCAGTGGGTGGGTTTCAGGTACTGACGGACGCAACATGGTATAGGTGCGCAGTTTCACACCTGCGGGAACCGGCAGCTTGTGGATCGACAAGGCCAGCACCTGGTTGCGCTTTTCGCGCGCCAGAGCCCCCGCCAAATGAATAAATTGACCAGGAAAATTTTGATGGATAAACAAGACTTTCACTGCATGGCTCCGGATACTGACTGAAGGAGCACGGAGCAAGTACCGGACGGCAACACAGGCAACCACCAAGCTGGGGCCAGGCTTGTTTTAATGATTTTTACCATGCATCTTCAATTCGTTATCAATGCCCGACCGCTGGCGGTGGACTGAGTGTTGGCAGAGTTTGATTGCCCTAATGATACGACAACTCCTATCCCGGGCAGGCTGCACCGACGCGAATAGCTTGCATCAAGCTTGCAAAACCTGTCCGGATGGAATGAAAAACAACACTTATCCAGTGCCAGCGATGCTCAACCTGGCAAGCTCCGGACTTAACTGTGGCTCATATTGGTGGGGTCAAGGCAAGACCCCGGCACAAACCCAACGCTAATTTGACTAAGTAAGTTGGCTCAAGTAGACTGTAAAACATTGCCCGAAAATAGTATCTTTGCATCATAAAGCGATCAGGTGCCCTGACCCCGGCCTTTCCCTGTTTTTTTGGAATATCACCCAATGTTAATCAAAACCGCCCTGCTCTTGCTGTTAAGCTGTGTGATGCATTATGCCAGCGCGCAAAATTCCGGTTTCAAGTTCCCCAGCGAGCCCATTGCCGATGCCAATGAAGAGCCAGCCAGCAATACAGCGCTGACGCCCACCTGCCGTGCCAAGCTCAAACAGCAAAAAATCATGGTTTTACTGGCAGAAAGCCGCAATGGCATCATCTCTGCCAAACAATCAAGCTACGCTTCTGCAGTCAATATCATCAATGACAAACTCAAAGCACTGGGCCTGAAAACTTATACCCAGGAACAAATCCGGGCGCAAGTGGCGCAAGCCGAAATCGATGCTTACTTTAAAAACGATCCGGATGCCGCACTATCGGCTTCCAAACGCATGGCCGCCAATTATGTGTTGCGCGGCCTGATCGAAATGACCGCCGGACGCAATGCCATGGTCAATGTCAATCAGGTGAATGTGAATATGGAATTTACCCTCTCTGGCAGCGATGGCCGGATTATTTCGCAAACCGGGGCCAGCAATGCCAGTTTTGCTGGTAACGACGTGTCGGGCATGGCGCGCATCCTGGTCAAAGAAAATGCCGATGAAGTCGTCACCAAGCTCTATAACGATTATTGTGCCAAAGCTGGCAAACGCTGACATCATAGCCAGCATGGCCTCACCCTTGAATTTTTATTTTTTATCAGGATCCGTATCATGAAAAAACACACCCTTCTCGCCGCCGGACTCATTTCGCTGGGTGCCTTGTGCAATCTGGCTCAAGCGCAGCCCGAGTTTGGCAACCCTTCCCCTACCGCAGGCAGTTCAACCTCTGAAAAAGCCAATGCTGCTGCCGATGCGGCTGCCTATAAGGAAGTGGAGTACAGCAACAAGGCCAAGCGTGGCCCGGCCCTGATCGTGCTTCCTGGTGAAATCAAAAGTAATAATGCCACCTTTACGCAAAAATTTACTGGCAACAATATTGCCGATTTTGCCGAGCTGGAACTCTCGAATGCCAATTTCAAGGTGCTGGAGCGCTCCAATCTGGGAGCCTTGCTGAACGAAGTGGCGCTGGCGTATAACCTGGGCGACCCAAAAGCGGCACGCAAGACCATGGGAATCGGCAAGTTAAAAACCACCAAATGGGTGGTCAAATTTGACATCATCAAGGCAGAACAAATTTCAACCGCAAAAAAAGGCTTTGACGGGCGTGCCATCGGCGGCTTGTTGAGTGTATTTGGCCGGGGTAGTCAGGCGGGCGAAGCTGCTGGTGCGGTTGCCGGTTCTGTACAAAATGCGGAATCGACTGGCGTCTGGCTGATCGGCCTGCGCTATAAGGTGATTGATGCCACCACCACCGAAGAAACCGCCCAGGGTTACAAGGAACTGAAGATGGAAGTGGGTGCCAAGGCCAACAGTGTATTGGGCATATCGGGCGAAGAAAAAGGCGGGGTTGGCCTGGATACCATGGTGCAGCGTCTGGTGCAGACTGCCGTGTGGGATATTGACGCCAAATACAAATAAGCTTCTGACCAGCACCAGACAAGAAAGCAGCATGCAACCAGCATCTGGCACAGCAATTCAGGTATCGCAAACAATATGAAAAAACTCGGCAAATACGAAATCCGGCGTGAACTCGGCAAAGGTGCCATGGGTGTGGTGTATGAGGCATTCGACCCCATGATCGAACGCACCGTGGCGCTCAAAACCATTTTGCCGCAATACCTGGCCAGCCCGGAAAGCGTGGACATTCTGGCGCGCTTCAAGCGTGAGGCGCAAGCGGCCGGACGCCTGAATCACCCCGGCATTGTCGCTGTGTACGATTATGGCGAGGATGTCGGGCTGGATGAAACCGGCCAGCCCAGCGGGGGCCGGGTTGCATTTATTGCGATGGAGTTTGTCAAAGGGCGCGAGCTGCGCGACTTTTTTGATAGCGAACAACGCTTTGCCTTGCCCGATATTTTGCGCCTGATGGGCGAAGTGCTGGAAGCGCTGGCGCATGCGCATGCCAATGGCGTGGTACACCGCGATCTGAAACCGGCCAATTTGATGGTGCTCGACAGTGGCAAAATCAAAATTGCCGATTTTGGCATTGCGCGGGTGGAAAAATCGGAACTGACCCAGGTTGGCACCGTGATGGGCACGCCGTCGTATATGTCGCCCGAGCAAATCATGGGGCAACCGGTGGATGGGCGCAGTGATTTGTTTTCTTGCGGCGTGATTTTGTACCAGTTTTTGACTGGTGAACGGCCATTTACCGGCAATGCCACCACCATCATGTACAAGGTACTCAATGAAGTACCGCTACCGCCATCGATGTTGAATGTCAGCCTGCCGCCAACTTTTGATGCGGTGGTAAAAAAAGCGATGGCCAAGTCGCCCGACGAGCGCTTTCAGAGCGCACGTGAATTTTTCCAGGCGCTGGCTGGGGCGATGCAGGCGCAAGACCAGGAATCCACCGTCAGCCGCCCTGCCATGCAGGACGATGCCACGATTGTCGCTCGACCAGCCGCAGCCAGCCCGGCGGTTGACCCATTACCCACCATCCGGGTAGCACCGGATGATAGCTTTAACGCTGCGCCCGCAGCAAACCCGCACGCCAATACGCCCACCCAGCCACCGGCGCGCCCGGCTGCACCACCCGCAGCGACACCTGCCTCCTTACGTACTCATACCCCCACCCTGCCGCCCGAATCCGCCGCGGCTACGGCCGCGCATTCAGGCTCACCCAGGCAGCGCACCGCACTCTGGGTGGCACTGGCTGCAGTGGGCATGTTGGCAGTTGGCGGCGGTGGCTACTTTTTAGTCAGCAAATCCGCCGACCCGAGCAACAGCACCGCTTCGGCATCAGCCAGTGCCACGCCACCCCAGGTGGCCAGCGTACCGGCCAATAACGGCAATCCAGTGCCTGCCCAGGTCAGCAATCCGGTAGCGAATGACCCGCCGGAACAAGCCGGGCAAATCATCGTCAGCTCGCTCGGTCTGGCCGATCCGAAAGACCCCAAATATAATGGCAGCGCCAGTGCCGCGCAAGACGAAGCCCGGCTCGACGCCAAACGCCAACTGGTGGAAAAAGTCTTGGCGCTGTATCTGGAAAACGCATCGCTGAATCAAAACTACCCGCTGCTGGAGCAAAAAATGCTCTCCAACTACGGCAGTTTTATCAAAAACGTGATTTACGAAGGCGCACCGGTATCGGATAAAAATGGCCTGGTCAGCAGTGAAGCGCGTGCTGTGCTGAATGTACGGGAAGTGCGGCGCTCGCTCAATGAATTATCCAAGCAGGAACGGATTGATTTCATTCGCAACCATGGCTCACCCAAAATTGCGATCCAGATGAATATCGCCAATGCTGAAAATCCGCAAGCCCTGGCCCCGGCGCGCTCGCAACTGGCTGAAAACGTGGTGAAGGAACGCATCAAATCATTCGGCTTTCAGGTCTGGGCCAATGAGGGCGATACCAGCCTGAAAAGTACTGCCAAGGGAGCTGACTTCCAGGTGCTGGGCGAAGCCAAGGTCAAGCAGTTGTCGGCCAAGCTGGCTGCTTCCGGGCTGACGATTACCAAAACCGTGCTCACGTCCTGGACCGTAAAAGCGATCGACAAGGCCAGCGGTGAAGAAATTTACCTCAATACCGTACTGCCCAAGGGACAAAGCTGGGCCTCGGAAGACCAGGCACTGGCCGATATTGGCAAACTGATGGGCGATGAGTTTTCCAAAAATTTCTTTTTGCAATACTATGAATTTGCTGCGCAAAAGACCAATCTGACGATTCAGGGCCTGCCGGATGCACAAAGTGCGCGTCTGGTTTTGCATCAGTTGCAAGGCATTCGTGAAATTGTCGATAGCCAGATGTTGTCCGAAAGCGGGCGCTATCAATTGCAGTTACCCGAAGGCAGCCACAGTGAATTGCTGCAGAAGGCGTTTATCAAGCCTCTCAACGCCAAGCTGGGACAAGATTGCTTTGCCCTGGCCGGATCCAGCCAAAGCGAAATCAATATCAGCTTTGCTCCGGCGTGCAAAGACAAGTCGATACAAAGCAAACTCGAAAGCGCACCACCGGCTGGCCTGAACCAAACCACACCGCGTGGCAAACAATTACTGCAGAAATTTTCTGCGTGACGAAATACCCTGCTGATTAAGGTAAAATAATTTCTGGATTGCATCAAACCAGAAACCATTCTACCGGCACATCACCCCGTCCCCGTGAGCTTGCGCCGGATGCACCATCCGGTTCGCGAGCCTGCCTGACTCATTTGCTTGCCACATTTGCTTGCTTGATTCATTTGCTTTGTGCGCTTGCACAAAAATTTTCCATTACTGTGTAGAATAAAGGCGCAATCCGGCTTCCTGGCATCAATTTGCTTTACCGCCATGCCGATAACTGTTCAGGTTTCAATGAAGCATCTTAAAAAGGATTTGTATGCTCTACCAATTACACGAAATCCAGCGCTCGCTGATGTCGCCCTTTTTACACTGGGCGGAAGCGTCTGCCTCGATGCTGACAAACCCTATCTCCCCCTTCGCGCATACACCATTTTCGCAGCGCATTGCGGCAGGCTATGAATTGATGTATCGCCTTGGCAAGCAATATGACAAGCCTGAATTTGGTATCAGCGATACCGAAGTGGCGGGCCAACCGGTCGAAATCTGCCAGGAAGTGGCAATTGAAAAGCCATTTTGCAAGCTCTTGCACTTTCGCAAAGAGATGCCCAAGAAAACCCTGAGCACCCTGAACCAGCCGACCGTGCTGATCGTGGCACCACTCTCCGGCCACCATTCGACCCTGCTGCGCGATACCGTGCGCGCCTTATTGCCCAAGCACGATGTGTATATTACCGACTGGATCGACGCCCGCATGGTGCCCTTGTCGGAAGGCCCGTTTCATTTGCACGACTATATTTACTATGTGCAGGAATTTATCCGTAGCCTGGGGCCAGAGCTGCATGTCATTTCCGTATGCCAGCCCACGGTGCCGGTATTGGCGGCGATTTCGCTGATGGCATCGCAAAAAGATCCGAAATTGCCAAAAACCATGACCATGATGGGTGGCCCGATCGACCCACGCAAATCGCCTACCAAGGTCAATGATCTGGCCCAGGAAAAACCCTTTGCCTGGTTTGAAAACACGGTTATTTATGGCGTGCCACCCGGCTACCCGGGGTTTGGCCGTAAAGTGTACCCGGGCTTTTTGCAACACGCCGGATTTATCGCCATGAACCCGGGCCGTCATGCGGACAGCCACCGCGATTTTTATAACCATCTGGTGGCAGGTGATGGTGAATCGGCCGAAGCGCATCGCCAGTTCTACGATGAATACAATGCGGTGCTGGATATGTCGGCGGAATATTATCTCGATACCATCCGCACCGTGTTCCAGGAATATGCTCTGCCCAAGGGTGAATGGCTGGTCGGCGGCAACCTGGTGCGGCCGCAAGACATTAGCACCGTGGCGCTGCTGACGGTGGAAGGTGAGCTTGACGATATTTCTGGTGCCGGGCAAACCCAGGCCGCGCATGGTTTGTGCAGTGGCATCCCCAAGCACATGAAGAAAGACTTTGTGGCACCGGGTTGTGGCCACTACGGTATTTTCTCGGGGCGGCGCTGGCGTGAAATCATTTGCCCGATGGTGGGAGAATTTATTCAACAACATCGCTAAAAAGCTGCGCCGCTGCCGCGCCCTGCTGCGGGTGCGCGGCGCAGATGTTCTATAATGGCGCTTTTGCCGCTACCAAAGCGCCGATCAGCTTACCTGCCCCTGCCCCCTGTGTCCACTCTTGCCGACCAAATCGAAGACCTGCTGCCGCAAACCCAATGTACCAAATGCGGTTATCCAGCTTGCCGCCCCTACGCTGAAGCAATCGCTGCAGGCAACGCCGACATCAACCAGTGCCCACCCGGTGGTGCGCAAGGCATTGCCCGGCTGGCGCAATTGCTGGGACGCAAAGTCATTCCCTTAAACCCGGCCAATGGGGTCGAACGCCCGCGCCCGGTCGCCTTCATCGACGAACAATGGTGTATCGGCTGCACACTGTGCATTCAGGCTTGTCCGGTCGATGCCATCATGGGCGCAGCCAAGCAAATGCATAGCATTTTGCCCGACCTTTGTACAGGGTGTGATTTATGCGTGGCACCCTGCCCGGTCGATTGCATCAGCATGGCCCCGCTAGCCGATGCCAGCTTGCATGGCAAAACCGGGTGGGACGCATGGTCAGGCAATCAGGCCAGTGCCGCCCGTGCCCGCCATGACTGGCGCAGCCAGCGCCTGGCGCGCGAAAAGCAGGAAAATGAAGAACGGCTGGCAGCCAAGGCGCGGGAAAAGCTCAAGGTGGTCGAGGCCGAAACCAACACGGACGCGGCCGCGCAAGCCGAACAGGCGCGCAAAAAAGCGATTATTCAGGCCGCACTGGAACGCGCCCGGCAAAACAAGGGGGGCTAAATGAATCAGGCCAAACGCCAGGAAATGTTCCGCCGTCTGCAACAAGCCAATCCGCATCCGACCACCGAACTGGAATACCGCAGTCCGTTTGAATTACTGATCGCGGTGGTGTTGTCAGCGCAAGCGACCGATGTTTCGGTCAACAAGGCAACCCGCTTGTTATACCCGGTCGCCAATACGCCAGCAAGCATTCATGCACTGGGCGTGGAGGGCTTGATTCCGTATATTCAAACCATCGGCCTGTTTCGCACCAAGGCCAAAAACGTAATCGAAACCTGCCGGATTTTGCTGGAACAGCATGCTGGTGAAGTGCCGCAACAACGCGAGGCACTGGAAGCCTTGCCCGGGGTCGGACGCAAGACCGCGAATGTGATTTTAAACACCGCCTTCGGCCAACCGACCATTGCAGTTGACACCCATATTTTCCGCATCAGCAACCGCATCGGCCTGGCACCGGGTAAGACAGTGGAACAAGTCGAACAAAAGCTGTTGAAAGTGGTGCCAAAGGCGTATTTGCAAGATGCGCACCACTGGCTGATTTTGCACGGCCGTTACACCTGCACTGCGCGCAAACCACAATGCTGGAATTGCATGCTGACCGACTTGTGTGATTTCAAGGAAAAAACCGCTGCGCCGCCAGCGGTATAAGGGCGGGGCAGAACGTAAGAGCGGCGGGTAGCGCACAGTCGCTTACTAAGATAAGCGACTTACATGCCCTAAGTGCTTACACGCCCTAAGTGCTTACACGCCTTAAGTGCTTAAGCGCCCTAAGTACTTAAGCGCCTTAAACGATCTGGCACACTTCATCAAAATTAAAGCGTGGCGAACGAGGAAACACTTTACTGTGGTCACCATAACCGATGCTGCAAATGAAGTTGACGGTAACGCTGCTATCCGGGAAAAACGCCTGCTTGACCGCATCACCATCAAAACCGGACATCGGGCCACATTCGAGGCCCAAAGCACGCGCTGCCATAATGAAATAGCCACCTTGTAAGGACGAATTGCGAAATGCAGTAGCGTCAATCAATGGCTGGTTGCCAACGAACCAGGATTTGGCATCTGCATGCGGAAACAATTGTGGCAGTTTTTCGTAAAACGCCATGTCCATGCCGATGATGGCCGTGACGGGTGCCGTGCGTACTTTTTCCTGATTACCAGCCATCATCAACGGCACCAATTTGGCTTTTTGCGCTTCGGATTGCACAAACACGATACGGGCTGGCGAACAGTTGGCGGAAGTTGGCCCCCACTTCATCAGATCAAACAATTGATGTAATTGGGCTTCACTGACGGCTTGGTCGAGCCAGCCGTTTTGAGTCCGCGCATTAATAAACAGGGTATCGAGTGCATTTTGATCCAACATGATATTCTTCCTCTACAATGACAAGCCAAAAATTTGATTAATCCAACCGAAAAGTGCCATGTTCACCCCTTCCCAACTTGATGTACGACGTTTCTTTTGTGAAACCTGGCGCAAACACCAGCAGCGCGACATACTCAGCCCACTCGAATCGATGGCATTACACTGGCTACAACAACATCCCGAATACGAGGCCGATGTCTCCGACCTGGAAGCGGCTTTGGCTGCCGATTATAGCGTGGAACGTGGACAAACCAATCCGTTTTTGCATTTATCGATGCACTTGACCATTACAGAACAACTGGCCATCGACCAACCACCCGGGATTCGTGCGGCATGGCAAAAATTGGCGCAAAAGCTCGATTCTGAACATGAAGCGCAACATCAGATCATGGAATGTCTGGGGCAAATGGTGTGGCAGTCGCAGCGCACTGGCTTGCCGCCGGATGGGGAACAATATATGGCTTGCGTCCACAGCAAGTGTTAGCCGGAGAAGCAAAAAGCCACGAAATTCGTGGCTTTTTGCTTGCAAATCAAAGGGTGCAACAATTAACGCTTCAGCACCAATGATCCTGGCAAACTATGCAGATAGGCGGCGATGTCGGCGATGTCCTTGTTACTCAGGGCCTTGGCCTGGCCTGCCATGATCGCATTGGCACGACCATTGTTGGCCTCACCACGGCGATACGCTACCAGCGCATGTTCCAGATAGTCTTTGTGTTGCCCCGCCAGCTTGGGGTAGCCGGGATCGATCGGGGTGTTATAGTCTTTGCCATGGCAACTGGCGCAATTGCCTTTTTCCACCAGCTTCTGACCATTGGCAATATCGCCACCCGCCATGGCTTGCGTTGCAAAACCGGCCAACACGGCCAATAAAATCAAATGTTTTTTCATGATGGGCCTTATTTCTGCTGCGCCGTTTGGCTGGAATAATAGGCTGCTACGTCAGCGATATCCTGATCCGACAAACCACGCGCAATGTCACGCATGGTGGGGTGCTTGCGCTCGCCTTTTTGGTAGGCTTTCAGCGCATTTTCAAGATACTTGGCAGATTGACCGCCCAGCATTGGCACCTTAAAAACTTCGGGGAAAGTGGCTTTGTAGCCAGGAATACCATGGCATCCGATACACATCGCCACCTTGGTTTGAGCCGCTTTGGCGTCGCCCTTGATTTCAGCATCAGCCGCAAAGGCCAACTGGGACACACCTGCCAGCACGAGAAGTGCAAAGATTTTTTTCATGTTCAAAGAGATTATCAGAGTAATCGGGGGTGAGATACCCACGCCGCCTGTTAAATAAGAAGGCCCTGCGCCGCTCCATCAACCCGTGATCGTACCAGAAACCACGCCCTCAGTCCACAAGGAAAGGCGGGATATGACTGAAACGCTCAGGTAATGTCGTATTCCGGGCTTGCCTTCTGGAAAATCAGGCAGAGTACACGCTGCATGCGATGCCAGCGCAACAAACTGGGCAAAATCATGCGCCACGTCACCAAATCAAAATCTGGCTTATACTCACAGGCATTGCCAACTCATCCAATTGCCATCATGCAACAGAAATCCACTGTACGCTTCCAGGGTTCGGAACAATATGTCGCCACGCCCGATCTGAAACTGGCCGTCAATGCCGCCCTCAGTCTGCAACGCCCGCTCCTGATCAAAGGTGAACCCGGCACCGGCAAGACCATGCTGGCGGAAGAAGTGGCGGCCGCACTGGCTATGCCGCTGATGCAATGGCATATCAAATCCACCACCAAGGCGCAGCAGGGTTTGTATGAATATGACGCGGTTTCGCGCCTGCGTGATTCGCAACTCGGTGACGAACGGGTGCGCGACATTCACAACTACATTATCAAGGGCGTCTTGTGGCAAGCATTTACCGCGCCGGACCCGGTGGTGTTGCTGATTGATGAAATCGACAAGGCCGATATCGAATTTCCCAACGATTTGCTGCGCGAACTTGATCGCATGGAGTTTTATGTCTATGAAACCCGCGAAATGGTGGCAGCCAAGCACCGCCCGCTGGTAATTATCACATCCAATAATGAAAAAGAATTGCCGGATGCGTTTTTGCGGCGCTGCTTCTTCCACTACATTAAATTTCCCGACAAAGACACGATGCAGCAAATCGTGAATGTCCACTTCCCGCATCTGAAGCAGGAATTGCTGGCGCAAGCGCTACAAACTTTTTACGAAGTGCGCGAAATTTCCGGCCTGAAGAAAAAACCCTCCACCTCTGAATTTCTGGATTGGCTTAAACTGTTGCTGGCCGAAGATATTCCAGCCGAAGCGCTACGCAGTAAAGATCACAAGCTGGTGGTGCCACCGCTGCACGGTGCCTTGCTGAAAAACGAGCAGGATGTTCATTTGTTCGAGCGTCTGGTATTCATGTCGCGCAACAACCGCTAAGCCGGAGCGTCCATGAATGCCAGCACCAATTTCACCCGGGGCGTCACACTCACAGGCAGCCATGTGCAACTGGAACCGCTCACACCCGAGCATCTGGCAGGCTTGCAAGCGGCCTGCGCCGATGGCGAACTGTGGAAGCTGTGGTACACCAGCGTGGTCAAGCCAGAGCAAATGGAAGCCGAAATCACGCGCCGCCTGGGTCTGCAGCAGCAAGGCAGCATGCTGCCGTTTGTATCACGCCGCATCGACAACGGCCAGGTCTGCGGCATGACCACCTTCATGAATATCGATGCCAAAAACCGCCGGGTCGAAATTGGTTCCACCTGGACTGCTGC
>JBDLSU010000592.1:0-3150 GCA_039799405.1 Pseudomonadota bacterium
GTGTCGATCCCAGCGGCCATGGCACAAATAGCTTTGAACAGACATGGTTTTTCCCGTTGTACTTTGTGCGGCACCTGCTTCGGGTAGGCCGATTGCACGAACAGGCTCAGTCGATTGGCAAGCAACCGTGATTTACTTACCTGAAAGTAAATCTGATAGTGAACAATGATCCCATCGCGCAGCACTTCAAAGGTCATGAAATTATTGTAGCGCCCATGGTAGCAGCGGCGACGATCCAAATCCCGAATGATGGCAGGCAATTGTAGAGACAGTTCGTAGCGCACCAGATTGAAGGTACGGGTTTCGCGCAAGTCCGCATAGTGCCACGCAACGGGATCAGTCGGTTTTATTTCTTCTGTAAAACAATGCAGCCCGAAGCTCACCTCAATCTCAAATGAGGCAGCGGGCAGCTTGCCGCGTTCGGGCAATTCCAGCGCAAACGAGAAGGGGTGAAGGTGCCCCAAGTCGTAGAGATTGCCATCAATTAAAGCGGCACGCCATTTCACCTTGCACCCCGGCTATGTCGGTTTACTTACCCCAACTATCCTTCAAGGTCACAATCCGGTTAAACACCAGCTTGCCGGGTTGGCAATCAACCTTGTCTGCCACAAAATAGCCATGCCGTTCAAACTGGAAGCGTTGTTCTGGCTGGGTATTGGCCATGCCCGGTTCCAGCCAGGCTTGTACCACTTCCTTGGCGTTGGGATTAAGCGCCAGTTTGAAGTCTTTGCCGCCTGCATCCGGGTTGGGGTCGAGGAACAGGCGGTCGTACAGGCGCACTTCAGCCGAGATCGCATCCTGGGTGCTGATCCAGTGGATATTGCCCTTGACCTTGTAATTGGCGCTGCCCGGGGTGCCGGATTTGCTGTCTTCAAAGTAATTGCAATGCACGGCCAGTACGCTGCCGTTTTCAGCCTTGTCGTAACCGGTGCATTCCACCACAAAGCCGTGGCGCAGGCGAACCTTGTTGCCGGGGAACAGGCGGAAATAGCCTTTGCTTGGTTCCACCATGAAGTCATCCTGCTCGATCCAGACTTCGCGCGTGATCGAAAACTCGCGCACGCCACGCTCGGGGAAGTGCGGATGCACTGGCGAGGAGCAGGCGACGCTCAAATCAGCCGGGAAATTATCGATGATCAGCTTCAGCGGGCGCAATACTGCCGTGGCGCGCGGGGCCTTGGGGTCGAGGTCTTCGCGCAAGCAGCCTTCCAGAATGCTCATGTCAACCCAGCCATCGGATTTGGTGGTGCCAGCACGTTCGGCCAGCATCTGGATTGATTCCGGGGTGTAACCACGGCGGCGGATGCCGACCAGCGTGGGCATGCGTGGATCATCCCAGCCATCGACCAGACCTTCGTCCACCAGTTGCTTGAGTTTGCGCTTGCTGGTGATGACGTAGGTGACATTCATGCGCGCAAATTCATATTGATGCGGCAAGGGTTTGGCGAAGAAGCCGCCTTCAGCCAGCTTTTCCAACAGCCAGTCGTAAAACGGGCGGTGATCCTGAAATTCCAGCGTACACACCGAATGGGTGATTTGTTCAATTGCGTCGGAAATCGGGTGGGTGTAATCGTACATCGGGTACACGCACCAGGCGTCACCAGTGCGGTGGTGGTGCGCATGGCGGATGCGGTAGATGGCCGGGTCGCGCATATTCATGTTGGGCGACGCCATGGCATCATCACTGATTTTGGCGCGCACGATGTGGCTGCCGTCCGGGAATTCGCCCTTTTTCATGCGCTCGAACAAATCCAGCGATTCTTGCGGTGAGCGGTTGCGGAACGGTGAATTGGTGCCAGCGTTACCAAAATCGCCACGGTTGGCCTTGATTTCTTCAGCGCTTTGGCTATCCACATAGGCCAAACCCTGTTCAATCAGGTATTGCGCCATTTTATATAGCTGCTCGAAATAATCGCTGGCATAGTGCAAATGGTTTTCGCCATTTTGCTCCCAGTCAAAACCGAGCCAGCGCACGCTGTCCTTGATGGTGTCAACGTATTCTTGTTCTTCTTTGGTCGGATTGGTGTCATCAAAGCGCAAATGGCAGCGCCCGCCGTAGTCGCGCGCCAGACCAAAATTCAGGCAAATCGATTTGGCGTGGCCAATATGCAAATAACCGTTGGGTTCAGGCGGAAAGCGCGTAATGATGGGGGGCAGGCCAGGGCGCTGATAGCTGCCTGCGGCCAGATCGTTTTCGACAATGGTGCGCAGAAAGTTAGGAGCGAGTGCAACAGCGAGGGTAGCAGCGAGCGCAGCAGCGTTGTTATCGCCGGTAGTGGCCGGGGTAGGGGCATTAGTCATGGTTGCGAGGGTCAAGTGCCGGGAAAATAATCCTCCATTCTACCGTAAGCGGCGGTTGTTACACAGCATCGTCTCAGGTCGAAATACCATATTTGCGCTGCATATTCTGGTATTCCTTCACCAGGGTCGGCAGCAAGGGATGGTTGGCATCGATATGGCGGATTTTTTCGATGAACAGATGCGATTGTTGGCCCAGCCCATGGTCCCAGCCCAGCGCATCGATTTGTTTCAGGATGGTGGTGACTGCGCCATACACCAGTTGCACGTTTTCGGGTATATGGTGTACCGCCGCCAGCATGGCTGCCACTGCCGCTTTGTAATCGCCCTGTTTGGCTTTTTCTTCGCTGGTGGCAACCAGTTCGGCCACCTGTTTTTTGACCTGAATGTCCATGCCCTTGGCCAAGTCCGGGCGGCCTGCTTGCTCGAACACTTTTTTGGCTTTGTCCATGGTAATGTCGCCATCGACATTATTCATGGCGGTCAACATCACATTTGAGGCATGTTCATCCAACTGGTGTTGCAAGCAATTTTGCGCCAGCGTGACCAGCATGGTGCTGGAGAGCGGGGCGTCTTTTTGTACTTCGGTGGCGGCGTTGGAGAATTCATCACCCGCGCTTTTGGCGTTACCGGTGGCGTCGTACAGCATCGCCACCGAGAGCGCGCGGCATACATCCATTTTGGGATTGCCACGCAAGGATTTTTCCAGATCGCGCACCACCCCGGCCGCGCCCACCGCATCGCCTTTTTTGATCATGGTTTGCACCAGCTTGACATGATCTTCCGGGTCGCGAAATTCGGAATACTTGGCCTTTGCCACCACTTGCTTGAACGAGCGTTCGGCCACCGCCA
>JBDLSU010000593.1:0-6071 GCA_039799405.1 Pseudomonadota bacterium
ACCAGCATCGTGCGCGGTGGCAAGGAATTGCCAGTCGGTCAATTTGCCCCCGGCATGGCCGTTTTGGCTGCGGGCAGTACTGCAACGGCAGCGCGGGTATTGGAAATTAGTCCGCAAGCCAATAGCCTGGCGCTGGAATTTGCGGCACTCGATTATCAGGCACCGGAACGAATCCACTACAGTTACAGGCTGGAAGGCTATGACAAAGAGTGGATCGCCAGCGACCCCAGCCGCCGTCTGGCTGCTTATACCAATTTGCCACCGGGTGAATACCTGCTGCATTTGCGCCATTCCAACCGTCTGGGCGAATGGGTGAAGCAAACTACCGTTTTGCCGGTACGGGTGCTGCCTGCCTGGTATCAAACCTGGTGGTGGCGCTGCTGCATGGTATTGGCGCTGTTGGCTGGCATGCTGGCGCTGGTACAGGTGCGCACCCGCTATCTGCGCAAGCGCCAGCACGAGCTGGAAGACGTGGTGGCCGAACGGACCCAGCAATTATTGCAGCAAGCCAAGATCGCTTCGCTCGGTACGCTGACGGCAGGCATTGCCCATGAAATTAATAACCCTTCCAATTTTGCCCATGTCGGGGCCTACAACCTCGGCACCCAACTGGCGCATTTTCAAAAGCTGTTACGGCGTCTGGCGGGGGAGGAAGCACCGCCCGAATTATTACAGATGATCCAGCATGAGTTTGATACCCTGAACGCTTCGCTGGCGGTGATTAGCGAAGGCACCAGCCGGATCCGTGATCTGGTCAAGGATTTGCGCACCTATTCGCGTCTGGACGAAGCCGAATCGAAAGCCGTGGCCATTGGTGACAGCTTGCAGGCAACCGTTAATCTGGTGCGCACCCAGTATGCCAGCCAGGTGGTGATCGATTGCGATCTGGCCGCCAATCCGGTACTGGACTGCGCGCCTGCACAATTGAATCAGGTGTTCATGAATTTGATCGTCAACGCTTGTCAGGCAGTGAGCAGCCGGGCTCCCGAAGTGGCGGCGCAACAGCCGGGTTATTTGCATATTCGCTCACGCATCGAGGCGGAAAATCTGGTGCTGGAATTTGAAGATAATGGCGGCGGGATTGCCAAAGAACATATCGATCATATCTTCGACCCCTTCTTCACCACCAAAACCGTTGGCGAAGGCATGGGCATGGGATTGTCTATTTCGATGGGCATCGTGAAAAAACACCGTGGTAACATGACGGTGAATTCGGTTTTGGGTCAGGGTTGCTGCTTCACCCTGTGCTTGCCACTGGGCAACGACGTTGATACAGGAGTGATGCGTGGTAAGTAAGAGGGGACGGTACGCCAGGCTGCACAGCCTGTGGCCCGCCTGTTGGCTGGTGCTGTTGCTGCTTGTCTGCCTGATGCAGCCATTGGCACAGGCCCGCTCTGCGCGCTGGGTGTCGCTGGCCGATACCGTGTTTCAACATCTGACCGTGGACAACGGTTTGCCGCATGGCATTGTTACCGTGCTGAGCGAAGACCATCATGGTTTTCTCTGGGTCGGCACCCAGGGCGGGCTGGCGCGCTGGGATGGTTACCGCTTCCGTACCTATCAACCGAATGCCAAAGACCCGCACAGCCTGCCCGACAATTATGTGCAGGCGATTCATAGTGATCGTCGCGGCCGGTTGTGGATCGGCTTTAACAGCGGGGGCCTGGCGCGTTACGACGAAGTACACGACCGTTTTATCCGGGTACCACTTGGTCGCCAGGGAGCCCAGGTCAGCGTGGTCAGCATCAGTACCGATGGCGCTGATGGATTATGGATCGGCACCCGCAGCGGGCTGGAACATTTTGATCCCGAGCGTGGCAGCAGCGTGCATTATGAACACCGCGATCATGACCCGGCCAGCTTGCCCAGTTCCATCGTGTCCTCTTTGCTGTATGACCAACAAGGTCGCCTGTGGGTTGGCACCGGACGGGGCCTGGCCTGGTTTGATGCTGCCAAATCGACATTTGTGACGGTGCCATTACCGGTAAAAAATGGCGAAGTGCGCTCGATTTCGGCGCTCAAGCAAACCCGCGATGGCCGGATCTGGATTTGCACCCGGGGGCAGGGCGTATTTACCATCGAACCCGGACATAGCGCGGGCACGCTGCCTTCCGGCTTGCCAATCCTGGCCCTGTCCAGCCAGGATCCGGCGCTCGATCTTGATCATGATGATGTATTTGGTCTGGAACAACTGGAAAACGGCCAGGTCTGGATTGCGACCTATGGACGAGGCATTGTGGTCTGGGATCAGGGCCGGATGCACCGGGTGCGACATGATGCTGCGCTGGCGTCGAGCCTGCTTGATGATACCTTGTGGACCATCAAATCAGATCGCTCCGGCCTGGTCTGGCTCGGCACCCAGCGCGGAATCAGCCGTTACGATCCGACCCATGCCGCAGTGTTGACGGTGTTTGGTGGCAGTGGCCGTAAAATCAGTGATCCCGACGTACTGGCGCTGGCCAGCCTGAGTGACGGTTCTTTGTGGCTGGGCTTGCAAAATGGCGGTGTAAATATCATTGCCCCTGCTGCGCCCAATGCTGCGGCCAGTGCTCCTGCCTCAACCACGACATCAACCACGACATCAACCTCAACCTCAACCACGGCAGCGCCCGGCAGCAAGGTGGCCTGGTTGAAACCGGATCCGCTCAAGCCGGATTCTGCCTTGCCAGCCGCCTCCATCCAGAGCATTGCCCAGGGTGCTGATGGCAGTGTGTATCTGGGCACGCGCCATGGTTTATATCGCAGTACCCTGCAACACCAGTCGGTCAGCTATATCGCACTGCCACCGCGCAACCCGCGTTCCAGTGTGTTGACCTTGTTGCCGCTCCAGCCGGATTTGTGGCTGGGTGGTTCCGATGGCTTGTGGCGCATCGAGTTTGATGCCAGCGCTGCCGCCCGCGCCCTGCGTGCGCCCGCAACCGACAGTCTGAACAATCAATATGTGAATATTCTGCTGCATGGCAGCGATGGTGCCATCTGGATCGGAACCCGGCATACCGGCTTATACCGCTATGACCCGGTAAAACAGCAATTGCGGCATATCGACAATGGCCAGCAAGGGCTGCAAGGCGGGCTGGCGCATCCCAATATCGCTACCTTGCTGTTTGACAAGCGCGGTCGGCTGTGGGTGGGTACTCAGGGCGGTGGCATCAGTGTTTTGCAACAGCAAAGCGCACCGCTACGTTGGCAAACCATTGGAATGGATCAGGGCTTGCCCAATCCTCTGGTGGATAAATTGCTGGAAGATGACAATGGCGATATCTGGGCCAGCACCGATAGTGGTCTGGTACGGATTGATCCGGACAGTTTGACACTGCAGGCCCTGCAGCGCGCTGAAGGTGCCCTGGTGCAAACCTATTGGGTGAATTCCGGGGCGAAAACCGCACAAGGTGAATTGCTGTTTGGCGGTGCTGGCGGTCTGACCGTGGTGCGGCCGCAACAGCGGGCGCGCTGGCAATATCGGCCCCCGGTCAAAATCAGCCAGATTTCAGTGGGCGGCAAAGCACTCGCACCCGGGCCATTCAATTTGCCGCAAGCCGAAAGTGCAATCCTGAAAATCCAGCCGCAGGCCAATAGTTTGCTGGTGGAATTTGCCGCGCTCGACTATTCTGCTCCCGAGCGCAATCGCTACGCCTATCAATTGGAAGGTTATGATAATTACTGGATCGATACCGACCCGAGCCGGCGTCTGGCTACCTATACCAATCTGCCACCGGGAGCCTACCGCCTGCATTTGCGCGGTTCCAACCGCAATGGCGAGTGGACGCTGGAAGAGCGAATCCTGAACATTGAAGTCTTGCCGCGCTGGTATCAAACCTGGGGGTTTCGCGTTGCCCTGCTGTTATTGGCGGCAGCGGGTATCTATGCTCTGGTGCAGGGGCGTACCCGTTACTTGCGCCAGCGCCAGGCGGTGCTCGAATTTGAAGTACAGCAGCGCACCATGGAATTGCGCCACAAACAGCAGCAAATTCTGGATGCCAATCGTGATCTGGCGGGAGCCAATAGTGCGCTCAATCAATCCAACGCGGCCCTGAACCAATCCAATAGCGCCTTGAGCCTGGCCAATAGCGGTCTGGCGCAATCGGTGGAAACCCTGCGCCAGTTGGGCGATATCGGGCGGGACATTACCGCCAATCTGGACGGGCAAGACGTATTTCTGGCTTTGTACCAATATGTCGGGGCCTTGCTGGACGCCGATGTGCTGACCATTTACCGCGTCAATGAAGTCGAGCAGCGCCTGGAATTGGCGTTCGGGCGCGAAGACGGGCGGGATTTTCCCAGCAAGCATATTCAACTCAATTCGCCGACCTCGATCATGGCGCGTGTGGCGCGCGAGCGCAATCAGTTGATGCTGGAATTTGCCTCTGACCAGTATGCACCGAGCCATATTCCGGGTACCCGCTACATGCATAGTGGTTTGTATGCCCCCTTGATCGTACATGAACGCCTGATCGGGGTGATGTCGGTGCAATCGCATCAGCAACACGCCTATGGCGAGCGCGAATGCCTGATCTTTCGCACACTTTCGGCCTATGGTGCGATTGCGCTGGCCAATGCCGAAGCAATGGCCGCCTTGCGCCAGGCCCAGTCGCAATTGCTGCATCAGGAAAAACTGGTTTCGCTGGGCACCCTGACTGCCGGGATCGCCCATGAAATCAACAATCCTTCCAATTTTGCCCATGTTGGCGCGTATAACCTGGGCACCGATCTGGCCGCACTGCAAGCATTTTTATTACAACTGGCAGGGGATGATACGGCACCGGAAGTCATGCGCATTTTGCAGCAGCATTTTGACAAACTGCAGCAGTCCCTGGCTACCATTTCGGAAGGCACTACCCGGATTCGCGATCTGGTGCGGGATCTGCGGCGCTTTTCCCGGCTTGATGAAGCCGACTGGAAAGTGGTTGCGATAGCCGAGAGCCTGCAGGCTACCATCAATCTGGTGCGCACCCAGTATGCCGACCAGGTCGAAATTCGCTGCCAGCTTGATGACAACCCGGAACTGGCGTGTTGGCCAGCCCAGTTGAACCAGGTCTTCATGAACCTGATCGTCAATGCCTGTCAGGCGATTGTTGAACGGCCGGCCGAATTGCAGGCAGCCCGGCCCGGTCTGTTGCAAGTGCGTAGCCGCCTGGAACCCCCCTGGCTGGTGCTGGAATTTGAAGACAATGGCAGCGGTATTGATCCCGATATCATTAAAAAAATCTTCGATCCGTTTTTTACCACCAAAACCGTGGGCGATGGCATGGGCATGGGTTTGTCGATTTCATTTGGTATTATCGCCAGACATTGCGGTAAGATAACAGTCAGATCGCAGCCGGGGCAGGGATCGTGCTTTACCATTTACCTGCCCCTGGAGCAGCAAGCAAGGCCAGAACCGAAGTCACCAGCATAGTTGGTGGCTTTTTGTTGTACTTGTCGGCGCAGTTATTTGGGTAGTAATTCCTGTGCCTGCCTGGGTGTGCATTACGTACCCCATTACTTGCTCAAGCAGGTCATACCTGCGGCATAAGCAAACCTCATTCATCTGGAGAAAACGTGGCAACAGCGCGGAAAGGCTCATCCGGCAATCAAACTGCGCTATTGGCCTGCGTGCTGTTTGCCTGTTTACTCGGGCTGTGCGGCAAAGTAGCAGCGCTGGCACCTGATTGGAGCCATTGGTATGACACCGTGTTTCAACACGTCGATACCGAACACGGCATGCCCAACGCCAGCGTTACTGCACTGGCTCAGGACGGCGAGGGTTTCATCTGGGTTGGCACTCAGGATGGTCTGGCGCGCTGGGATGGTTACCGTTTCCACAATTATCAACCACGCTCGCAAGATCGTAACAGCTTGCCCGGCAACCTGGTTTTTGCCCTGCATACCGATAGCAAAGGCCGGGTCTGGGTTGGTACCGCCAGTTCCGGGCTGGCACGCTATGAACGCAGCATTGATGGTTTTGTGCGTATCAATGGCATCAGTCAGGCCTCGGTGTTTGCCATCGAAGACGATGGTGCCGGCGGTATTTGGGCCGGAACCTGGGGGGGCGGTCTGAACCATGTCGATCCGGAGGGACGGATTCAGGTTTT
>JBDLSU010000594.1:0-8401 GCA_039799405.1 Pseudomonadota bacterium
GCTTTCTGGCGCGGTGCGGGCCTCCTTTTCCTGTGCCAGGGCACGCGACAGCGCACCGATACTCGGGTACTGCCAGACCACGGTGGAATCGACTTCAAAACCAAGCCAGTCCTGCAGGGCAAACGCCAGTTCGACGGCACTGACCGAATCGAGCCCGACATCAACAAAGGTGGTGCTCGCGTCCATTTCTTCGGCACCGACCCGGCGCTGGCGCGACAGCCAGCCCAGCATCCATTGTTCGATCTCGTCCTGGGTTGAGGTGGAGGCCGTCCATTGTGTTTCCGGTACCAGCGTTGGCATGGCCGGCTGTTCGTCGAAGGAAACCATGTCGATGGCGGGCCGCGATTCGCGCAGCAACAGCGGGTCGAGATCGCGTTCCATGCCAGCAGCTTGCTGTTGCAGATCGCCAATGTCGTGTACCAGATCCTGGGCCGCATCGTAGAGCTTGCTGCTGTCTGACCAGACTGGTGTCTCGCCCAGGCTGGCACGCATCCCGGCCAGGCCGGTTTCGATGCGATGGCCCAGCCAGTCGTGAGCCTGCTGCAGCGGCGTGCTGGGCGTCTTGCCCTTTTGCCAGTACACAAAGGCGCGCACAATATGCAAGGTACACAACTGGCCGACAAAATCCTGCGCCATCTGGTTGATCTGGGCGCTGCTCATGCCTGCCTGACGGCCACAGCGGGTAGCGCGTTCCAGTACTTCGTTGCTCAGGGTGGTCATGGCTTGTACTTCATGTGCCGCACCCAGCGCACTTGCCACAAAATTCATCATGCTCTTGCTGTCACCCATGACGCGTGAACCGATGAACAGGTTGAGTGCCTCGGTCGGCCCCTCAAAAATCCGGAACAGGCGCAAATCGCGCATCATTTGCGGTAAAACATTGTTTTCGGTATAGCCGCGCCCGCCCAGCATTTGCATGGCCTGATCGATGCCATGCCACAGGAATTCCGGTGCCGAGGTCTTGCAGGCGGCATAGATTTCTGCCGGAATCGCCTCGCCCTGATCCAGCAGGCTGCCAATGCAGCGCAGCATGGCCTGTACCGCGTGGATAGCCGCATGCAGTTGGGACAGTCGCATAATTGAAACCGGGTTGTCCAGCAAGCGTCCGGTAGCAACATCACGGCGCTGCGCAAAGCGCGTCATCAATTGCGCCACCCGTTTCATGCCACCCAGGCTCATCGCGCCGATCACCAGGCGACCATGCATCATGGCGTCCTGCGCCACTTCCATGCCCTGGCCCACCCGTCCGAGCAAATCGTCTTCGGTAACATGCACATCCTTGAAATGAATCCGGTTTTGCACCATGCCACGCATGCCCATGGTGGGGGCTTCTTCCCCCATGCGCATACCGGGCCGCCCCTGTTCAATCGCGAACGCTGCCATGCCCTTGGGGTGGCCGGAGGTATCAACTACCTGCACGAAGGTGTTGATCACGCCTGCCCAGGAGCCATTGCCGATCCAGCATTTCTCGCCATTGATCAACCAGCCACCTTGTGCTGCCGGTCGTGCGATGGTGCGTATTGCATGTGGATTGGAGCCAGCCGCCGGTTCGGTAATAGCCAGGGCACCAAGCATGCGGCCTTCTGCAATGCGTGGCAACAGGCGATCTTTCAGGGGGCCAGTGGCAAAATTCATGATCGGTCGGGTACCGAGCACATTGTGTACTGCGACCATGGCCGCCAGATTGGCATCGAGCGCGGCCAGTTGTTCCATTACCCGCAAGCTGTCGGAAATGGTCAGGGCGCGCCCGGCGAATTTTTCCGGCACATTCATGCCCAGCAGGCCGTGTTGCGCGAAATCCATCACGATATATGGTGGCACCGAGCGGCGCTCGTCAATCAGGGCCGAATTGACCCGGCTGTCGCCATATTGACGCAGCCACTGGATCATGGTTTGTGCCTTGGTGGCACTATCGCTCACCTGGCTGGCAACCGGTGCTGGCGGGGTCAGGCCACCTTCGATTTCGCGGCGCAAATTGTCCGAACCATACCAGGACGCGACTTCGGCCAGGGTGTAGTCATAAAACCGCTTGCGCGATTCGCGGCGTTGCACTTTTCCGCTGGAAGTGAGGGGCAGCATCATGGGCTTGATCAGGATGATCGCGGCCACCCCGATCTGGAATTCACGCGCCACGGTCTGGCGAATATTGGCAAACACTTCCTGCGGATCGATCTTCTTGAGCATGGTACGTTCGACTTCCTGCACCACGACCACCTGCTCGCTGCCATCTTGCTCGATACTGAACACGGCACCATAGCCCAGGCGCAGGGCCGGATGGTTTTTCTGGATCGCCAGCTCAATATCCTGCGGGTAAAAATTGGCACCGTTGACGATCACCAGATCCTTCAGACGCCCGGTGATGAACAGCCGGCCTTCATCCACGAAGCCAAGATCGCCAGTGCGCAGATAGGGGCCATCGCCATCGCCGCTGATCCGGGCCTGGAACGTTTCGGCAGTTTGCTCCGGCTTGCGCCAGTAGCCCTGGGCCACGCTGCCGCCCTTGATCCAGATTTCGCCGACGCTGCGGTCGGCGCAACGTCTGAAATCATCCGGATTGACAATGGTGACGGTCTGGTCGGTATTGGTCAGGCCGGAACTGACCAGGCGCTGGGTTCCCTGGGCCGCATCACTGTAGACCACTTTGTTGTTTTGCAATTCCTGGGAATCGACATTGACGATATGGGGGTCGTTGTAGCGCCCGGTGCCGGAGACAAACAGCGTCGCTTCGGCCAGGCCATAAGCCGGGTAATGCGATTGCCACTTGAAACCGCAGGGGCCAAAATATTCGGCGAAACGCTCCAGGGTGTCTGCCCGCACCGGTTCGGCACCATTGAGTGCCAGTGTCCAGTGGCTCAGGTCAAGCTTGTCGCGCTGTTCCTCGGAAATGCGGCGCAAACACAGTTCATAGGCAAAATTGGGGGCAAAGCAAGTGCTGGCCTTGAATTCGGAAACCGCTTGTAGCCAGCGCAATGGCTGTTGCAAAAAGGCTACCGGTGTCATCAGGTAGCATTGGCCACCCAGATATAAGGTATGCAGCACATTACCGATCAGCCCCATGTCGTGAAACAGTGGTAGCCATGAAACGTAGACCGTATCTTCGGTGTGTTGATACGCTTTGCGCATCATTTCTTCGTTGTGCAGCAAGTTGCCATGTGTGACCATGACACCCTTGGGCATGCCGGTCGAGCCGGAGGTGTATTGCAAAAAGGCCAGATCATCCCGGCTTACTTGTGGATCGACCCACTTGGCCGCCAGGGCAGTATCGAGCGTGTCCGAGTCGAGACAGGGGATGTTGCGCAGGAATTCATCTTCCTCCATCGATTCCCGGATGTATTTGCCATGTTCTTCCATGGTCAGTACCACCGCCACATCGGCATCGCAGGCAATCAGGCCGGTCTTGATCCAGTCCTTGTCCTTGCGTCCCGGCAAAGGCGTCGGAACCGGTGCCACCTTGGCATACAAACAACCCATGAAGGCGACCACAAACTCCAGGCCGGAAGGAAACAGTAACAAGGCATTGCGTCCTGCAACACCCATGCCCTGCAATTGCGCGGCCACGGCGCGTGCTTTCAAATCAAGTGTCTCGTAGCTGAGCTTGTCGTCAAATTCGACACCGTATTTGAGCATGGAGTACACCATTTTGCTTTTTTGGTGTTCGGCGCGGTATCGCCCAAGCGCAACCAGGCTTTCGAATTGTTGGAAATGTTCTGGAATGACAATCTGGTTCAACACAATTTCTCCCTTGGTACATACTTCGTCTAATGGTGATGGCAATGCTGCACTGTTGCAATATTTCAATTTGGATTAATGCGCTAATCATTGCGACTATTATGCGGTAATTTGTGACAAGAGTGCTGTTTGCGGGGCGGATTGCATATTTTCCCTTCATGAAAAATCAAGCCGCTTTATCATGCTACACTGCCCGTTCATTGTTTTGCGTGTCCGCCTGCCTCATTTTGGGGCGTAGTTGCCTCATTTTGTGTGATCAAAAAGAGATTTGCAGCGGAGTTTTTCAGAGGCGAGCAGTATTAAAAATATCTCAACCAATCGTTGTTATTACATCGGAGAAACATAATGAAAAATGTTGCGAAGTCCCTTATGCTTTTTGCTGGAACTGCAATGTTGGCGGATGCAAGCTTTGCATCCGGATATGGCTTCGCTGCACAAAGTGCCAGCAACCTGGGATTGGCGAATTCTGGCGGTGCGGCAGCTCAGGATGCGACCACCATTTTTTATAATCCGGCCGGACTTTCACGTTTACCTGGTGTGCAGGCTAGCGGTGTCTTTAATTACCAGAAACAGAACAATTCATTTGCCGACACAGGTAGCCTGACTGTTCTTGGTGCACCTTCCGGCGGCAATAATGGCGGTAATTTCAGCCGCTCGGTGGCGGAGCCCCACGCCTTTTTTTCGTACCAATTCAACGACAAAGTAACTTTTGGCATGGGTATTTTTATACCCTATCAATTACATACCAAGTACCAGGACGGGTGGGCCGGGCGCTACCAGTCAACGGAAAGCAAGATTCAAACAAGAACCTTTAATCCGTCGCTGGCTTATAAAATGAACGAAATTATCACCTTTGGTGCCGGGATCAGTGCCCAGTATTTCGATGCTACCGTAGCCAAAGGGCTGGATTTGGGATCGGGTTCGATTGCCCAGATCAATGCCAATCCCAATCTGCCTGCTGCCAACAAGGCCGCCATTATTGCCGCCATCCGTAATGGCCTGGGGACTAACCCGAGTCTGTATGACGGTGCTTTTTCTGTTTCCGGGGACGATTGGGCGTGGGGGGTTAATGTCGGCTTGTTGTTGACCCTGAGCGAGGACACCCGGCTTGGCCTGGCCTATCGTTCATCGATCAAGCACACCGTTCACGGTAAAACCGCTTTCGTGGTTCCCACCAGCATTGGCACCATTCCGGCTGCCGGGCCGACTATTTTGGCGGGGTTAAATGCCGCACTGCAACCCACCGATGCAACTTTGCCAATTGAAACGCCGGATACCATGTCGGTCAATCTGTATCACCGCATCAATCCACAATGGGCGGTGACAGGGGACTATACCCTGACCAAAACCTCGCGTCTGCAAGAATTGCGCGTCTCGCTGGCTGGTGCGCCTGATAATGTGATCGCCGCGCGCTGGCGTGATTCATCGCGCTTTTCGTTTGGTGGCATGTATCAGCCGGATGCAAAATGGACCTTCAGTGCCGGGATCGCACGGGAACAGGCGTCGCAACGGGATGATACAGAACGGCTGGCCAGTATTCCGGATGGCGACAAAACCTGGTTTTCATTTGGTGTACGCCATGCGTTCGATGCCAAGCATTCGCTGGACATTGCTGGCGCACTCATTCGTGGCAATGACTTTAATATTGCACGGGGTGCCTTAACCAGCACCGAGGTCACTTCCGGCAAAGTTAACGGCCAATACAGCCAAAAATCCTGGATGGTGGGTATTCAATACAATCATCGTTTCTGAGTAGTGCGAACCCTGTCCCCCGGCATTGCGCCGGGGACATTGCAGCCGGTTAATCCCGGCCGGGGTCAGCCGATGCAAGCTGTTTGCCCACCTGCCGCTACGCTACGCCTGGCGTAATCCCCTTACCTGACCGTTGCCACCTGAGTCGTCGGGCGCGCGTTCTCCAGCACCGCCCATTCATCCCACTGGTGCTGCGCCAGATGGCGCACTGGTGCAGCCGTGCCTGCAATGGTGAAATCGCTACGGGCCTGTACCGGGCGGCCTTGGGCATCATAATCGGTAGCAAAGCTGCCTGCCCTGATCAATTGGCCGGGGCGGGTTTGCAGGCGGTATTCCACTTTGCGCAGCATGCCGCTGGTTTGGTCAACCCAGGCGCGGCCGATGAATTCCATGCCGTCGTCATTGCCATCAAAGGCAAAAATCCGGCACACGCTGCCGTCAATCGTGGTTTGGCCCACTGGCTGGTGGTGGCGGGTGGCGGGCAGGCCAAATTCTGCCCCTTCCAGTACCGGATTGGGAAACAGCGCACTGATCTGCTGGGATGGATGGATCGGGTTGTTATGAGTGATCAGGCGCGCGGCGCGTACCGGGTGCTGGTCGTCAAAGCCTTTGAAAACTTCTATTACTTCCGTGCTGTTATGCAACTGATTTTGCCCATCGTAGCTTTGATTGGCGGTTTGCACATTCCTGGGTACCAGATGCTTCAAGCTTTGGTTATGGGCTTGTGCTTTGTTCCAGAGTTGATCGGTATCTTGTGCCAAACAGAGTGGCGATGCGAAAAAAATGCTGCAAGCGACAAAAGCGAGACGGGAGTGTGTTTTCATGTGGCAATGTTTCCTTGTGGAAAAACGGCATTCTCTCATATCACTTGCGACTTGTATAGATGCTTTTTGGAAATAAATTCAAATCAATGGTCTGGACGCCGGTGATACCAGCGTCCAGGGGCGTCGCCTCAAGCTTGGCAAGCCATCCACCACCGCCCCCATGGTGTCTACCTGTTGCCTGGCGGCCTGGCTCATGCATAATTGAATCGCCTGGTTCAGCGGCCGGGTAAATTCGCGGAAGCTGTCCATGGTGAAGCTGCGCGCGGCGGTAATGGTATTGATGTCGCTGATGGCCGCGCCCAAAATGAAATCGCAGGCGTTACGCTCAAAGGGTTTCAGACCAGAATTTTGCTGGTAAGTATCAATTGACATGATCAGGTATCTTTTAAAAAACTGAGTTGATTCAGCAACATTGCAGAGAATCAATGGGCGCAAACTCGAATGGCACGTGTTTTTAGCAAAAATTTGGCATGGCTTGCCACAAACAGTGGCGCTTGGCCTATGATGCAAACTTCCCCCGGCAAGCTGCAGCTTGCCACTTGATTGCCTTGTTACCCGGAAAGGAAGCAGCATGGCCAAACCAGAAAGCTGGCTCAAGCGCAATATTGTTGCCATCGCCGCCGCCACGATTGCGGCCATTGGCGTGGTGGTGATCTGGCACAACGGCAACAAGCCTGCCCCAGCCGCCCCCATGACGGCCACCGCCAGTGCGGGCGCTACGGCTGTCAATGCCACCAGTGGCGCAGTGGTTCAGATTGGGCCTGCCGCATCCACACCGGCCAGCACCCCGCCTGCCCCCGCATCAACTGCTGCCCCCGGCCCCATGCATGCCAACGCGGGCACCGGTGGTACAGCAGTGAATGCCACCGGTAGCGCGCAGGTAACGGTGCCCAAGGCCGCTACTGAAAACAAACCGTAAGCGTTGCTGATCGAATAAACCACCAAGCGGAGTGGCGAATGCGCAAGTACATTCGAACCGGTTTCCTGCTACTGGCCCTTGCGCCAGCCTGGCTGCTGGCCGCGCCACAAGCAATGACTGCCAATGCCAATGGCGATTGTGCGGTGGCCGTTAATGCTTCCGGGCAGGCGGTGGTGACGGTAACGGCGACTTGCGACAAGCAAACGGCGGCCACGGTGCAAAAGCTGCTGGAACAACAAGCCGAACAACGGCGCAAGAATGCCCAGGTGGACAAGCGCCAAAGCGGGACGGAACAGAATGTTGCTGCGTTACAAAAGCAACAAAGTGGAATGGAACAGGATGTTGGCGCGCTGCAAAGGGAAGTACAGAAACTGACTGCCGCCATTCAAACCATTACCGCGCAGGCACAACAAGCTGATGCCAGTTCGGCACAAAAACAAGCTGCCGCAAACTTGCGCGCTGGGCAGGCGGATCTGGCAATTGCGCAATTGGGGGCAGCGGCGGATAAAGAAGCAGCAGCCAGTGCCAGCAAGGCGCAAAGCGCAGCCGCGTTGTATCGGCAACAAGCGGCCTTGCTGGCAACGCGGGATGTAAGGCAAGCCTTGCTGGCCTACCAAAAGGCTTTGGCATTGGTGCCGGGTGATTATGCAACGCTGTGGGATACTGGCGATATGGCGCGGGCCGTGGGGGAAAGTGGCCTGGCATTGAAGCTGTATCGGCAAATGCAGCAAGTGGCAACGCAGCAACTGGCCCAGGCACCCGACAGCGCTGCGTGGCAGCGCGAACTCTCGGTTAGCCACAACAAAATTGGCGAGATGCAAAGCGCGCAGGGTGATGGCGCGGGGGCGCTGACGAGTTTCCGGGCGGGCCTTGCAATCCGGCAAAAACTGGCAGCACAAGACCCCGGCAAAAGCCAGTGGCAGCGCGATCTTTCCATTAGCCACGAAAGAATCGGCGACATGCAAAGCGCGCAGGGCGATGGCGCGGGGGCGCTGACGAGTTTCCGGACCCGCCTAGCGATCATGCAAAAACTGGCAACACAAGACCCCGGCAATAGCGGGTGGCAGCGCGATCTTGTTGTTAGCCATATCAAAATCGGCGACATCCAAAGCGCGCAGGGCGATGGCGCGGGGGCGCTGACGAGTTTCCGGGCGGGCCTTGCCATTGCGCAAAAACT
>JBDLSU010000595.1:0-5317 GCA_039799405.1 Pseudomonadota bacterium
TGCTGCCATCATGGTTGAAAGCTTTTCGGCTGCCATCTTCAGCGCGTCAAGTTCAGCCTGATTGCGGTCGCGCCGCGCCGGAATGTAGTAGCCAATTGTTTCGCCATGCCGGGTAATCGCCAGCGGTAAGGTCGATTCCAGGTAGGATGGCAAATTTGCCCTGAATTCTTTCACGCCCACTTTGGTTTCCATCATTTGCTTTCGGTGTACTTAGGTGTACACATTATAGTCAGGTCTCCCTTATTTAGAAAGGCAAATTACAACAATGGCAGTAAGCCTCACCGCATGGTCGGATCACGCGGCCGGAATCGTTGTTGCTTCAACTTTTCCATCATTTCAATCCGGCTATGCACTTCCAGCTTCTTGTATATCCGTTGAAACATGTTTTTAACCGAGCCATCAGCCAAAAACATCCATTCAGCAAAATCTTCATTTCTGGCGGCGGGCTTATGGAAGACCCAATTAATCAATTCCAACTCGCGGTCGCCAAACTTTGCCGGTTTGTCGTCGGGATCAGCCAGCTTGGTCAACAAGCTCATGTCGATCATATGATTCCCGGCGAGCACGCCTTCCACATAGCGCTTCAAGTGCTTTTCATTCTCGTATTTGGAGAGCAGGCCATTGGTTTGCGCCGCAATACAAGCACGCACAATGGTGGCGTGGGTGTTGATGGTGAGCACCAGTATCTTGCTGCCTTGCGCCTGAATGTCAGGAATCAAATCCAGGCCATCTGTGGCATCGTGTAAGGCCAAATCGAGCACCGTGAGCGCAAATTTATGCCGCTTGAACTGCTTGTGCATGTCCAGCTTGCCAAACGCAGCATATATGTCAAACTGCGTGCCCAACAGTGCTCTCACACCAACAATGGTGTAGGGGTCGTTATCTATGACCAATATTTTTTCCAGCATAAGGCTTCTCTCCAATGTGCCACAACGAGCGGTTTTTGCTCACTTTTTCCAAAACTTATACACACAAGAGATAGTGCATAAATGCACCATCTGTGTTCATAGCACCTACAATACTTGGCAGCGCTGTATTTTATATGAAATTTTATGGCAATGTACCGGGTAAATTTACGCTAGAATTACCGCCGCTCGTCACATATTTACTGGCTTGCACCGTGCGCGCAGGCAGCAGGCAGCCAACAAAGCGGCTTACTGCAGGCAAACGCAAGACCTGTTTTGCTGTGTAGGTTTTACAACAAGGGCGCGTGGCAGCACGATAACTGATGTCTGGCAGCGCAAGCAAGCTGGCATTGACACGACAGCAGTGGGAGAGCCGACGGTGTACCACGGGGGGGAATTTGATAGTGCCTTTATGCACCATGGGATTGCTCTATAATTTGCAGCGTATCAAGTAACTGGCACGGTAACCCGTTGCCATTTTGCTTGCTACCCTCCCCCACCCTACGACAAGGAAATGACCATGTTTGAAATGATATTGCAGCAAGATTTGGGTGTGTTGCCTGTGCAGCACGATGTGAATGACGCGGTAGTGATGCTGGATGTAGGGCAAACCAGTGATGGGCCACCACCACCAGGCAAATTAAGCGCCAGCATCCCCGGCACAACTTCGCTGGAGATTGGGCAAAGCAATGATGGGCCACCACCACCACCACGCGACAAATTGGTTGCCAACCTGCCCGATACAACTTCGTTGGATGCTGGGCAAAGCAGTGATGGCCCACCACCACCACGCCCAAAATAACATTGACGAAATAAGGAGTGTTCATGCAAGCAGATTCAAAACGGCACCTGATTGCAGCAGAGTATTTGATGCGGGTCAGTGCGGGCCTCGTCTTTATTAATGTTGAGCGCCTTGGTGGCGCTGTCTTGAAGCTCACTCCCGAAAGCATTTACTATTATTTGATGGCGATGGCCTTGACCATTGCCTTGCCCCTGGCCATGCTACGCATGGGCAAGCTCCCCCTGATCCGCGATCTGCAAGACATTTGCCTCTATGATTTTCTGGTGCAATGTTATGGCCTGGCGTTGTTTTTGCATGATGTACCCAAACCTTCCTACTGGATTATGGCCAATGGCGTTTGGCTACTCAAGTTTTTACGCATCATGTGGTGGGGCAAAAATCAGCATGGCGACTTGCTGTTTGCATGGCCAGTTTTTGGCTTCCTTGGCTACTTCTCACCACACCGTTTTACTGAGCCGCTAGCCCCCAGCCAAAAATGGCTGATCTATGCCAGTTGCCTTATCCCGTTTGGGGTAGCGCTTTTAAGCTGGCGCTTGCTGGGGTCATTTCCTGCTGAATTTGTCCACGCATTAACTTTCTTCGGCGTGCTTATTTTTGTTAAACGAGTCGCCGCCGACATCCAGACCCGTGAAGATGAACGCCTGGCAAAAATAACCGAAAACGCCCAACTCGAAGCCCAAACCAAAATGGACGCGCAACTCAAGGAGCGCAATATCGAACTGCGCGACGCCACCCACGACATGCGCAGCCCCATTACCGCGATGATTTTCCAGGTGCAAGCGATTGCAAAATCAAACGACCTGGCGCAAATCCACACCAGCGCGCAGCACATTGAAGCAGGTTTGCATGAACTGGCGCAGCTTCAGGTGGAAATTATCGAAATGGCGAAGGTGACGACCCAACTGATTACCCCTACCGACCAAACCATCTATCTGGAACAGATCGGCACCATTTTGCTGGAACGCTTTGACGACATCGCCGCTGATCGCAATATTAATCTGCCCATCGAAAACACGCCGTTTTTTGTCACCAGCAATGCTTGGCTGCTGGAGCGCATTCTCAGCAACCTGATCAACAACGCCATCGTCCACGGCCATGTGCGCACCTCGGTCGGCATGAATGCGCAACGCGTCGGCAACGATTGCCATATCTGGGTATGGGATTCCGGCTACGGCATGCCGCATGCCGACAGCACTGACCACGCCGCCAATTTTCTGAGCCTGATGGGGGTAATCCACCTTGAAAGCGCCAAAACCAAGGCCAAGGATAACGACAACGCAGGCCACGGCATTGGCCTTCGCAGCGTGATGCGCATGTGCAAAACGCTGGGCATTAGCATGCTGCTGTTTTCCAGACAAGGCAAAGGCAGCGTCTTTCATTTTTATCTGCCGCTGGCCGAAGCCAGCCGGGCGCAACCCATCGAAACACAAGAGGAAGACGCGTTTGCCGCAATCATGGCCAAACTGCGCTAAGTAACACCAGCCAGCGGCACCGGGCAATCAGTGCCTTTCGGCACACCCCACGCCGTGCGCCATAGCGCACCACAGCGTCAGCGGCATGCTTTGTTTGGGTGGCATAACTACAAAAAAATAGCTATTTCCCCACGATTCCCCGTATCAAAAAACCCCGTTATTATTCTTCCAGCAAAAAATATTGTCCCGCGTGAGCAATTTCAAGCGGTTTTTCAGTTTGGAAATGGTATTTGACAGAGGTGTTTATGAACCGGGTTTGCCCGCCAGCGTTTACTTCACGATTGGACCTGAGCCATCTGGCGCAGTCCCCAAAACCTGGCCTGTACGACTTGCTGCAACTGTTGGCGACAAACCAGATTGCCAGTACGGAAATTGCCTATCTGGATATGGCGATTTTAAAGGCTTGGCTGCAAGCGTTTTACAGCGATACGACGGAGGTGGAAATCAGTGCCAGCACACCGACCATGACACCGCAAGAAGGGCAATTGGCAGAACTGCTGGCCTTGCTGGACGCGCGCAACCACTTGGCGACCCAGTTAAAAAGCAATGTCGATGCATTCCTCGACGCGGCGCAACCATTTGGCGTTGGCAACATGCACACTTACTCCTGATTAATTTACTTTTCACCATGATTCTATTAGACGATATCGCCACCATCCACAGCGGCTATACCTATCGCGGCAGTTTAAAAGACGCGAACAGCGGCAATGTACAGATTATTCAAATGGGAGATGCCTGGCCTGACAGCATTGGTCAAGCGTGGCGATTTCCCTGGATCAGCCTGAAAAAAATGCCGAGACACTTCCCCTTGCGCAACGGCGATTTGATTTTTCGGGCACGCGGTCTAAACAATATTACCGTGTTGCTTGAAAATCCCCCGGGGCTGACCATTTGCAACGCGCCCTTAATGTTTATCCGCATGCGTCCACGGCAACAGGTTTTGCCTGCTTACCTTCAGTGGTATCTCAATTTGGCACCAACCCAAAAGTTGATCGAGGCGGGAGCCACGGGCGAAAAAATCCGCATCATTTCATCACAAACGATGAGGGCGCTACCAGTGCCGCTGCCCACAATGGCAATACAGCAAGCCATTGTGGACGAAGACAGGCAAGCGCGGCAATTTTTGCAGGAACATATAGAAAAAATCGAGGCACTGAAAACAAAAACAGCCGACACATTGTTGAAGTGCGCAAAGGGGGAAGCTATTTTGTCTGCCTGATCAATGGCTACACAAAAAGGTATTTCTCCTGAATCGAAGGATCGGCCCGGAATTGTTCTGGCGTGCCTTCAAAGCGCAAATGGCCTTTTTCCAGCACATAGATGCGGTCGGACAGCGAGAGCGAAAACTCGATGCTTTGCTCGGCCAGTAAAATGGTCAGCCCGGTTTTTTTCAGTTCGGCAATTTGCTGGCGCAGGGTTTCTACGATAATCGGTGCCAGCCCTTCGGAGGGTTCATCCAGCAATAGCAAACGTGGATTAGTCACCAGGGTGCGGCCGACGGTCAGCATTTGTTGCTGCCCGCCCGAGAGCAAACCACCCAGGCGATCTACATGCGGCTTCAAGTCGGGGAACAAGTCAAACACCCGCTCCACCGTCCAGTGTTGCCCGTCCACTCCGGCGCGAGCACATACTTGCAGGTTTTCCAGCACAGTGAGATCAGGAAAAATGCGGCGGTCTTCCGGCACCAGACCAATGCCCTTGCGCGAGCGAGCATCGACGCTGATTTTGCGAATGGACTGGCCCTCGAACAATACCTCGCCTTTGTCAGCCTTGTTCAGGCCGGCAATCACGCGCATGGTGGTGGATTTGCCGACGCCATTGCGCCCCAGCAGGCAGACGCATTCGCCGCGTTCAATGTGCAATGACAGATCAAACAAAACCGTTGACAAGCCATAGCCTGACGATACGTTTTGCAGTTGACAAAGTGGATGGCTCATGGTTATTCATGCCCCAAATAAGTTTCACGCACAATGCTGCTGGAACGGATTTCATCTTTGGTGCCAAACGCAATGTTCTGGCCCTGGCTTAGCACCATGATGCGATCCGAAATGGCAAAGACCACGCTCATGTCGTGTTCGGTCAATAACAGCTTGACGCCAAATTGGTCAACAATGCTGCGCAAAAGATCAACGCAGCGC
>JBDLSU010000596.1:0-3960 GCA_039799405.1 Pseudomonadota bacterium
CCGTCTGGCGGCGGTGGCACTGATCCCCTTTCCGTTTATGGCGTATGCGTTCTGGCGCATTTCCGATCAGGTGCATCTGGCTTCGGCCGATTCGCTAAAATATTTCGGCCAACTGAACGACCATGTGCAACAATCCCTGGCCGGGGTGCGCACCTTGCGCTCGCTCGGGCTGGAACAACGCAGCGCCGCTGAATTTTCGCGCCGCGCCGAGCTGACCGCCAGCGCCAGTTTTGAAGCGCAACGCTGGGAAGCCAGTTACGAACCGGCGGTTGGACTGACCCTGACCATTTCCAGCGCCCTCAGCATGGCACTGGGCAGCTATCTGGTCTGGCACAATCAGTTAAGCATCGGCACCCTGACCAGCTTTGGCATGTATCTGGGCATGTTGATCTGGCCGATGTTTGCCGCAGGCTGGGTCTTGTCGCTGATGGAACGCGGCCGCGCCGCCTGGCTGCGTTTGCAACCGGTGCTCGATGCCGCCCCCACCATTGACGACAGCGGCCATGTTGCCACACTGGAAAGTGGTAGCCTGCAATTACAACAGGTCAGCTTCCGCTACCCGGGCCAGGCGCAAGACGCACTACAGGATATCAGCCTGGATCTGGCCCCCGGCCAAACCCTGGGCATTGTCGGCCCGACCGGCTGTGGCAAATCGACCCTGTTACGCCTGTTATTGCGGCAATACGTCCCGGCCAGCGGCAGCATGCAATGGAATGGCATTGCCTTAAAAGACTACCAGCTCAATACCTTGCGCCATTCCATGGCCTGGGTACCGCAGGAATCGTTCCTGTTTTCTGCCTCGATTGCCGAAAACATTGCACTGGCCAAGTCAGAAGCCAGCCAGGCCGAGATTGAAGCGGTGGCCCAATTGGCCGCGATTGATGATGATATCCGCCACTTCCCGGATGGCTATGCCACGCTGGTGGGCGAACGCGGCATTACCCTGTCCGGTGGTCAAAGGCAAAGGGTGGCCATTGCGCGCGCCTTGCTGGCCCCCGGCCATCTATTGCTGCTGGACGATGCCTTGTCGGCGGTCGATACCGGCACCGAGAGCGCAATTTTGCAGCACCTGGCGCAGATCAAGCAGAATCAGCAAGCACAGGCCAGAGAGCCGCAAACGCCATCACCGCAGCAGCAACCGCAGCAACAACCAAATCAGCAACCCGATCAGCAAGTAGCACAAACAACCATGGCCCAGCGCAGCGTCATCATCGCCAGCCACCGCCTGAGTGCCGTGGCTGAGGCCGACCATATCATTGTGCTGCACCATGGCCGCATCAGCGCCCGTGGCAGCCATGCCGAATTATTGGCGCAAGACGGCTGGTACGCCAGCCAATGGCGCTATCAACAACTGGAGGCCAGCCTGGATGCACTCTGAGCGCAAAAATTCCCCCGCCTGGCTGGCACTGATGTTGCTGCTCGATGCGGCACGCCCGGATCGCCGCCATTTCATTCTGGGCGTGATCTGGCTGACCCTGGCCGCGCTGCTGGAAGTGGCGGTGCCGTGGATGAGCAAGCAAATCATCGACCAGTATCTGGTGCCACATCAGGCCAATTTGCCACACATCATGCTGTATCTGGGTGGTACGCTGGTGGCGGGCAGCATTGCCACCTGGCTGCGCTTTCGCCAACTGGTACGGCTGGCTGGCCTTGCCATGCGCTCGGTCAAGCGCCTGCGCGAGCAAGTGTTTCAGCATGTGCTGGCACTGCCCATGCCATTTTTTGATCAGGCCATTACCGGGCAACTGGTCAGCCGCGTTACCAACGACACCGAAGCGGTGAAAGCGCTGTATGTGCAAGTCTTGTTCGTGATGCTTGACAGCGGCATTGTGCTGCTCGGCACGCTGGTCGCCATGGCCTGGCTGGACTGGCGCTTGATGCTGATTGTGGCGCTGTTGATTCCGGCGGTGCTGGGCATCGTCTGGCTGTACCAGCGTTTCAGCGCCCCGGCGGTAACCAAAGCGCGCCAGTTGCGCAGCGATATCAATGCCCAGATTGCCGAATCCATCGGTGGCATGAGCTTGTTGCAGGCGCATAATGCCAGCGCGCGCTACGGTCAGCGTTTTTTACACACCAACGATGGCTTGTTCAAAGCCCGCATGGGTGAAATCCGCGCCAATGCCTGGCTGTTGCGCCCGGCGCTGGATTTATTAAATATCATCTTGCTGGGTCTGGTAATTTACGCCTTTGGCTTGCGCCCGGTTGTGGGTCTGCAAATCGGCGTGCTGTATGCATTTATTGCCTATATTGCGCGGGTGATTGAACCGATGATCCAGATCACCATGCAATTCAGTCAGTTTCAACAATCCGTAATTGCGGCAGCGCGCGTGAATACCCTGTTGCAAGAAGCCCAGGGCAGCAATATCGAACAGGGCTTGCGCATCAAGGCCGGAGCGATTCATTTACAGCAGATCGGCTTTGCCTACAAACCAGATCATCCGGTCATCCATGATTTAAGCTTGTCGATCCCGGCCGGGGCGTTTTATGGCATTGTCGGCCATACCGGCAGTGGCAAATCGACTTTGCTGAGCCTGCTGCTACGCTTTTACCAGGCCCAGCGCGGCAAGATTTTGATCGATGATATCGAGTTAGCCACCATTGGCAATGCCGCGTTTCGTGCCGACGTGGCGCTGGTACCGCAAGACCCGTTTTTATTGGCCGACAGCGTGCATGAAAACATCGACATGGGACGCGGCCTAAGTCAGGCGGTGATAGAAAACGCCGCGCGTGCCGCCAAAATTCATGATTTTATTCTGAGCTTGCCCGATGGCTACCAAACCGATCTGGGTGAAAGTGGCAATCGTTTGTCCACCGGGCAAAAACAATTGATCGCGATTGCGCGTGCGCTGGCCGGTGCGCCAAAAATCCTGTTTCTGGATGAAGCCACCGCCCATATCGATAGCGAAACCGAGCAAGTGGTACAACTGGCGCTCAATGAATTGCGCGGCAAGGTAACGCTGGTGGCGATTGCGCACCGCCTCTCTACCATTCGCGATGCCGATCAAATCATCGTCCTGAACCACGGCCAAATCGCCGAACGCGGCGCGCATGACAGCCTGATGCAGATCGAAAACGGCATCTACCAGCGCCTGTACCTGCTGCAACAATTTTCACCGGATGCGTCCACTCCGTAGGGGGGCGCCGTGTCCCTACCCTTGCCGCGCCAACCACGCCAGCGCCGCCGCAAAACTGCGAAAATCGGCCAGTGAACGGCAGGGCAAATCCGGCTGGCGCGCCTGCAGCATGCGCGCCAGCGCTGAACCTGGCCCCAGTTCCAGCACCACATCCACCCGCGCTTCGACCAGCGCCTCCATGCAAGCGCCCCAGCGCACGGTATGGCACAGTTGCTGCGCCAGGCTTTGTTGCAGTTGATCCAGTTGGCGCGTTTGGCTGATCATTTGCGCGTCAATCCCGCTCAGCAGCGCGCATTGCGGCGCTTGCCAGGTGGCGCCTTGCAAGTTCGCCAAAAACACCGGTTGCGCCGCCTGCAGCAACGGGGTATGCGAGGCCACATGCACCGGCAACCACTGTACCCGCGCACCCAGCGCCACTGCGGCAGGTGCGAGCGCTTGCAAATTGCCCAGTGCAGCGCCCAGCACCACATTGCCGCCGCCATTGTCAATAGCCACAAATGCCTGAAATTGTTCCAGCAAAACTGCCAACTGCGGCGCTGCCATGCCGCTTGTGGCCAACATCGCCTGCGCCCCGCCACAGCCATCCATGGCCCGCGCGCGCTGCTGAACCAATGTCAGCAGTTGCACCGGTTCCAGCCAGCCCGCCACATGACACGCGGTCATCTCCCCCACGCTATATCCGGCTACCAGCACAGGCGCTGGCAAATGCGGGGCCAGTGCTTGCCAGACTGCCAGGCCATAACCTGCGATCAGGCTTTGTGCCGTGTAATTGGCAAACAGGTTTGCAGGTGCCGCGCCCGATACTGCCAAATCCGGCAGCAATTGT
>JBDLSU010000597.1:0-3042 GCA_039799405.1 Pseudomonadota bacterium
CTGACCGAATATTGGCACAAAAAGCCCTTATTAATCCGTCAGGCCATCCCCAATATGCGTGCCCCGATCAAGCGCGCCGAACTATTCAAGCTGGCAGCGCAAGAACTGGTGGAAAGCCGCCTGGTTTCTACCGACGCCGAAGGCCACTGGCAAATGCAAAATGGCCCGTTTGCCAGTTTGCCGCCCTTGAGCCAAAAGGCCTGGAGCTTGCTGGTGCAAGGGGTGAACCTGCATCACGATGATGCCGACGCCTTGCTACGCCAGTTCCGCTTTTTACCGGATGCACGCCTGGACGATTTGATGATCAGCTATGCCAGCGAAGGCGGCGGCGTCGGCCCGCATTTTGATTCGTATGATGTATTTTTACTGCAGGCGCACGGCCAGCGGCGCTGGCGCATCGGCGCACAAAAGGATTTGTCCCTGCGCCCGGACATGCCGCTGAAGATTCTGGCCGATTTCCGCCCTGATCAGGAATTTGTGCTGGAACCGGGCGATATGCTGTACCTGCCACCGCATTATGCCCACGACGGCGTGGCGCTGGGTGAATGCATGACTTACTCTATCGGCTTTCGCGCGCCCTCCTATCAGGAACTGGGCGAAGCGTTTTTGCAATACATGGCCGATTCCATCGATTTGCCGGGGCGCTATGCCGATCCTGAGCTACAAGCGAGCAATCATCCGGCCGAAATCAGCAGCGCCATGGTGGAAAAAATCAGCGAAGAAATTCAAAAGGTGCAATTTGACCAGGATGATATTTTGAGCTTTTTGGGCTCTTACCTGTCGGAACCCAAAGCACTGGTCAGCTTTACCCCACCGACCAAGGTGATGAGCCTGGACCAGTTTGCCAAGGCCAGCGCGCAGCGCGGCATCAAGCTTTCACGCAAGAGCAGCATGCTGTATCACAAGAGCGATGTGTTTATTAACGGCGAAGGCTTTAGCATGCGCCGTGCCGACCGGGCCAGCTTGCTGCTATTGGCCAATGAACGCTCGCTCGACCCGGCCCAGGTAGCCGCTTGCAGCGAAGATGTGGCGCAAGCGCTCTACACCTGGTATCAGGACGGCTGGTTAAGCCTGGCGTAATCCGGGCCTTGATCAGCCTCAACCCGGTATTCATTGACAGGAGCCACCATGCAAAGCGCCCCATCAGCCCAGCCCGTTTCTTTCAAATTTACTTTACCGAGTGAGTTTGTCGGTTCGCTCAAGCTGTGTTTTGAGCGTGCGCAAAACCAATTGCAACTGTTTGACCCGGATTTTAGCCGCTGGGGTCTGGATCAGGCCGATATGTTTGTGCTGTTACGCCGTTTTCTTTTACTCACCCCCAACAATCGCCTGCAACTGGCGATGCACCACACCGGGTATTTGCAAAATGAATGCCCGCGCTTCATGCCGTTTTTCAACGATTTCAGCCACGCCATCGAATGCCGCATCACGCCGCGCAATTTGCGCCAGTTGACCGATTCGTTTTGCATTGCCGATGATTTGCATATCGTGCGGCGCTACCATTGTGACCATTTTCGCGGCGAAACGGTTTTTGATTCAGCCGAAACGACCCAGCTCAGCGCGAAACGCTTTGGCGAAATTCGCGAAGCATCCGACATCGGGATTCATGCCAGTCGGCTCGGATTATGATGAGCACGATTAGTAGCGATTAGCCATTAGAAACATTTTTCTAAATTTCGCGCGGGTTTGTGGTATGATTCTGCCTTCCATGCTGGAGTAAGGGTGCTGAAGGTTGTTTTAGTAAGCAAAACTGAAACATTCACCAGTGCGGACTTGATGTGGTAACGCATCTGCATCCCTGAAAACGATGCGCGGCAATGCTTTAAGTTGGTTTACCACAATTAAATATGTTGTAAATTAACAAATTGATTGACAGATAGCCTTTTGGACTTCTGCAATGCACAAATTTTTGCTATAATTATCGGTTAGGAAGTTTCCGATGTCTGGCAGGCACCATTTGGTACGAAAAGCCTTCGAAGACGCCCTATGAGCGATAATTACCGGTAATTATTCATCGCAATTGTTTTAAAACTTTTTTTGAATTATTTAAGGAAAACCCCATGAAAAAATCCCTGTTGATCGTTTCCCTGTTGGCAGTAGCTTTGGTTGGCTGCGGTAGCAAAGCCCCAGAATCCGCATCCGCTTCGGCACCAGCTTCCGCAGAAGCTACGACTCCAGCGCCAGCAGCGCCAGCAGCACCAGCAGAAGCTACTCCAGCACCTGCAGCAGCGCCAGCAGCTTCGGCTCCAGCAGCAGATGCAGCGGCTTCGGCTCCAGCAGCAGCGGCTTCGGCTCCAGCAGCAGCTTCGGCTCCAGCAGCAGCTTCGGCTTCGGCATCCAAGTAATTCGGTTGCCTTCAGAAAGACCGGTCGCAAGGCCGGTTTTTTTTCGCCCGCATTTTTGTGCATGTATTCCCCCGGCATTTTCTGCTTGTCGGCAAAATACAAATGGCACGTCCATTTTTTGCTACGGTAATCCGTGCCAGATGCAAAGAAACCAAATGAACGGCTAGCCATGCGGCTACGGATGGCGACAAAAAAATAGCCGCTCAAGGCGGCTATTTTTTTGTTACATTCCGGCTGGCTTATTTCAATTGCTCACTCAATAATTTCAAGGCTTTGCTGGCACCTGCAGATGTCGCTGGCTTACCTTCGGCACCAAGTACAAACACTTCGGTAGTGGTGTTGTTTTTACCTGCCCTGACTGCAACCTGAAGCTTTTCACCATCTTTGTTGCTGTTGGATGATCCCCAGCTAAACATGCGCGAGAAAAAGCCTTTTTCAGCATTGGCCGGTTTGGCTTGGGCATCCACCCCGGTATCAATGAAGCGAACAAAATAAATGCCTTGAATCCGGTCACGATCTTCCACAGTAAAACCAACCCGATCCAGTGCCAGACCAATACGACGCCAGGCGCGGTCAAAGCTTTCATCGACTTCTACATACGAGGCATTCGGTGCCACGATCAGTTTGGCGTGCGGCTCGGCAGCGACAGCACCAGCAACCGCTGCCTTGGCCTGGTCTTTGGCAATACCCAGGCGCA
>JBDLSU010000598.1:0-3780 GCA_039799405.1 Pseudomonadota bacterium
GGGCTGTACCGGATTCTGATCGAAACCGACCAGCGCCTGGGTGTCTACCCGGCCATCATCGTGCCCGAAGTCAACCGCCGTTTGCATCGCTGCCGCAGCCTGGGTGAAGACTTTTTGCCGCCGGTGATTCTGGCGACGCAAAACATCATGGTGCAAGCCAAAATAGAAATCGGCCCGGTGGAAGACCCGGAGCGCTTGCTGGCCGAAATTTACCTGCGCCTGGCTAACACCATCTCGCCGGATATTCATTTTTACACCCTGCAGGAAATGCTCGACCAGGGCAAAAGCATCGACCAGATTTTTGATGGCCCGGCGCTGGAGCACGGCTTTATTGACGACGATGAACTGATGCAATTCCAGCGCAAGACCGGGTTGCGTACCTCTGACTTATTGCAAAAGGTCATGCAGGTGAGTGGCGTGTTGTCGATTGATGAGATCAGCATCAGGCTCGATTCGGACAGTGCCAGCAGCAGTAGCAGCAGTAGCAGCGGTCAGGCCGAAGACTGGTATCTGAAGCTGCCGCCGGACAGCACCGCGTTTCTGGATATTGACAAATCGCTGTTTGCGCCAGGTGGGCCTGGTATTGGTCTGACCAAGGGCGGGATCGGGATGCAGCTTGATCCGGTCTGCGTCAAGGCCATCATTACGCGTTTGCAACAGAGCACGGCAGAAAGGCCGCTGCCGCAATCGGCACGCGATATTGCGCCGGCTGCCGGGCAAGACCGCCAGGCCGGGCAGTACACCTCGTTCCAGTATCAGTTTCCTGAACTGTACGGCATTGGTGCGCATGGCTTGCCCGATTCCAGTAGCCCGCAACGGCGCGCGCAAAGCCAGCAACTCAAAGCTTACCTGATGTTTTTTGATCAGTTGCTGGCCAATTATTTTGCCCAGCTTGGCAATGCCAAACAATTGTTTTCGTTTGACCGGCCTGCGCCGGGGGCTTACCAAAGTTATTTTTCCCAATCGATTCTGGACCCGGAACTGGGGCTGGACGAGATTTTGAGTGCGGGCAATGCCAATTACGCCAGCATGGTGCAAGACCTGACCGAAAGCGCGCAATCGTCCAGCGCCGCCGAGCGCAAAAACCGTTTTTTAAATCATTTGCTGGCGCGCTTTGGCGAGCAATTTACCGACTATTCGATTCTGCAATATGCGCATCTGGGCGATGACGACCTGATCGATGACAAGTCCGCCTTCCTGCAGGACTATCAAACCATTGGTCAGGCCAGAGGCAGCGGCTTCAATCTGACCCTGCCGGGCTGGGACAGTGACAATATTTCGGGCCTGGAAAAGCGTATCAGCCTGAAGCTGGGTATTTCCGGCTATCACAAACATGATCTGGCCCAGTTGGAGGGAAGTGCCGAAGGTGGCTTTCATGCGCTGGAACATATTTTGCTGCGGCCACGCCTGACCGATCTGGATCAGAGTGCGCAAATTTCCGGCATCAGTTGGCAAACGGCATTTATGGCGCAGTCCGAAAGCAAAGACCCGTACTCGCACCAGATCAGCTTTGTGTTTCCGGACTGGATTGCGCGTTTTACCCGGCCCGGTTTTCCCGAATTGATCGAAAAAACCCTGCGCGAAGAAACCCCGGCCCATTTGCATATCTCGCTGGTCTGGCTCGATCGTGACGGCATGCAGGCGTTTGAAGTGGCGCTGAAAACCTGGCTCGACACCAGCTTGCACGGTGGTTTTGCAGCACCGGTAGCGGGGGGTAGCGATGGTGCTGAAAGCGCTGTGACGCAACTGCTGCTGCGGGATGCGCGTGATTGCATGGTGCGCATGCTGGGCATTGGCATTCCCTATCCGCTGCGCGATATCCCGCTGCAATATGACAGTGTGGTGGCCTACAATCACCCCGGCAGCATCCGTTTGCAGGGTGCGCAAATGGGAGTGAGCTACCAGTTATGCGATGAAGATGGCAACGCCATCGTGGATAATGGCAAAACCTTCAAGGTGGCTTTGCCAGCCGCCACCAGCGGCAGCACCAGCAGCGCCACCAGCAGCACCAGCAGCACCAGCAGCAGCGTCAGTGCGGCGCAGACTCTGGTTCTGAGCACGCCCGCCATCGTCAAAGACATTACCTACACGATCATGGCTACCCGGTCGAGCGAGCAAACCCCAGCGCAAGCTCCGCTGGAATGTTATTTGAATCAGGTCATCAATATCCTGACCGGGATCGATACCACACTGGCCGTCAGCTTCAATCTGAGCGCGACGCAAACCATGCGCGCTGCCAAACTGGTCTGCAATTACGGCGACATTGTGACGGTGATCGTATCCAATAGCCAGGAAGGCATTTCCTACAAGCTGGTTGACAAAGTCGAAGGCGGGGTCAATCTGTCGGCCCCGGTCAAAGGCAACAAGGGCGACATCAAGCTGGTTTCCACCATCCAGTTGCTGGAAGACAGCGTGATCTATGTGCAAGCCTATCGCACCTCCAACTACCGCCTTAACGCGATTCTGGACGCCACTGTCGGCATTCTGGTGCGGCCAAATCCGGCCCTGGCGATCAGTGTCGATAGCACGATACTGAAGTATCAAACGGCGGCCAAACTGACGATTGCACTACCGCAAGCCAGTGCCGAATATCGTCTCTACCGGCACGATCTGGCCCTGACCGATTACCTGCCCGATGGCAATGCCAACGGCCTGATTATCAGCACGCCGCAAAAGCGCAATATTTCGGTGCAAAAACCGGGCACCATCAGCAACTGGGCCAACCCGCCCGGCTTTGTCGCACAAAGCCTGTTTGTTGCCAACGACGATGGCAGCCTGAGCGTTTCTACCGGCAATTTGGCCGAAGATGCGCTGTTCATTGTGCAGGTGAGCAAGCTGGACAACCACGAACAACTGCAACTGGCTCAAGCGGTGGCGATTCTGGTGCAACCCAATCAGGCCCTGGCTGTCAGCGTGGCACAAGCTACGGTCGCTGCTGGCAGCAGTGGCATGGTGCAACTGACGGGCACCCAGAAAGGCGTGTCCTACCAGTTGCGGGTCGATTCGGTCAACACCCTGGTCAATCCGCCGGGCTACCATCAAACCGACCGTGGTATCGACACCACCCGGATCGGTATCGATCTGGTGGTGGCAGATCAGGGCCAGGCCATGCTGTTACTGCCCACCGACAATATCAGCCAAAGCACCAAATACAATGTGCTGGCACGCAAAACCATTACCGGGGTGACGGCGCAGTTGAGTGCCAAGGCCACCATCGGCATTACTACGCCCTGAAGCTGACCATGAGTGAGCAAAAGCACCTGATCAAGCGCCAGCTTATCGAACTGACGGTACCCCGGCGGGCCTCGGCCACCGCCATTCAGGATCAGGCCAGCCGCATCTACCGGGAACGGATCGTGCCGCTGATCGCTCAATATTGCAGCGAATTAAGCTCGCCCGATCGCTTGCATCGCATCGATACCCTGGAACTGGATCTTGGTACGCTCGACGGCCATGATCTGGAAACGCAGATGGTGGCGCAGGTCAGCACCCGTTTATACAACGCACTGGCGAAGCAAATCCACCATCTGGATCAGGTGAATGGCACTGGCGCAAACAGCCCGAAAGCGCTATCGGCGCTCGAATTGTTCGGCTTGTTTGTCAGCACCGGCAACTTGCCCTGGTGGGCTGACCACGGCAATGCCAGCCTGTTGGCTGACACTTTGCAGCAGTTGCTCGATGCAGGCAGCCGCGCCTTTCGCCAACTGTTGCAGGAGCTGGCGCACGACCATGGCATGCGCCAACGCCTTGCCAGCCATTATGCCGATCAGCAACTGGCGC
>JBDLSU010000599.1:0-4247 GCA_039799405.1 Pseudomonadota bacterium
AACTGCTCCAGCATGCCGGATTCGACCCGCGCCAACGCCTGCGCCGAACGCATCAACAAGGTCAGTTGGGCATCATCCGCGCTGCAGTTGGTACGCTGCAATTGGCGCACCAGGTGATGTGCCAGCGGCACCGACCAGCGCAAATAGGCCACATAATCCTGCTGCTCCCAGGCTTGTTGCATCAATGCCTGCTGGGCCTGCTCTACCCCTGCCTCTGCCGCGCGCCGGATCCAGAGCTGCGACGATTCCTCGCTTTCCCCACCTGTAGCCAGCAAGCTCTGTTGCGCCAGCAACCACTGGGCTGGTGCCACCCCGGCCTGGGCGACATCCTGCAATACCGCCAGCGCCTGTTGTCGTTGAGCACTCCCCGCCAGATCAGGGTCCAGGCCCAGCATAATCCGGGCATAGATCAAACCGGCTGATTTCACCCCTGCTTGCCAGGCAAGCAAATACCATTGCGCCAATTGTTGCGGTGCCTCACTTTGCCAGACTACCTCAACCGGAATAGTCTCCCCGATCAGCAGCCAGGCGGCATCGAGCCCGTTTTGGGCGGCACGGTCAAGCCAGTGCAAGGCGGTCACCGGGTTCTGTGCCAGACTGGCACTGCCCTTCAGGTACAGCTTGCCCAGAGCCAGTTGGGCACTGGCATCACCCGCACGCGCATTACGAATGACAGCCAATTCATCGCGATTTGCCATATCTTTCCATCCAGATCCAGTAACGGAAGTTGAGTAGCCTGAGCCAAAACGACCAGAGTATGGCCGGACAATGGCAAAAAATTGGTGAAATAGTCTAAAAGAGCAAGAAATCGTCGTCTTCTCACAACACCTTGACGCACCGATCTTGTGCATTGGTAAATTCAAGCTATAATTCGCCCCGCTGGTGCCCGCCTAACAAATAGAAATCATCCAACAAATTTTCGCCAGCACGTAAAAAAAACACGGCTACAGCACAGGTAACAAGCAAGGAGAGTTGCGGTTTTGCAACAAGCAAAACGTCTGCAAAATACAACAGCAACACCCCGTTTTTATGCTTTTCACCAATTCAGGTTAAACCAAACCACTAATTCGCCACGTTGCGGGCGAGTAGCGACTAATGTTCTACTCATCCGCTCGCTAGCCGCTTCACAGATTTACGGATCTTTAACCGATTTATCTTAAAAAGGACTTCAAAATGAAAAAATCGTTATTAGCAATCGCAGCACTCAGCCTCGTCGCTGGTGCAGCATCGGCACAATCGAATGTTACCGTGTACGGTGCAGTTGACATCGGCATCTCCAAGGCCAAAGACAAAACTACCGCCCTGGGTCGCGGTGACAATAACAAGCTGGGCTTCAGAGGCGTGGAAGATCTGGGCGGCGGTTTGTCCGCAATTTTCCAACTGGAAATGCGCTATGAACCAGACACTGGCACCACAGAAGCCTCCCCGAACCGTCCATTGTTCCAGGGCCAAAGCCGCGTCGGCCTGAAGGGCGCATTCGGTCAGATCCGCATGGGCCGTGGCCTGACTGCCATGCAAGAAAGCGCTGGTGCCTTTGAGCCATGGAGCTTCGACTCCAACCGCGCCAATCTGGTTTCTTACGCAATTGCTGGCTACAACAGCGACCCACTCAATACCGGTAGCTCGACCAATCGCTGGTCCAACGGTATCTGGTACAACTCGCCAGAATTTGGCGGCGGCTTCCAGACCAACTTCACCCTGGCAAGCAAAGAAGCCGTCACCAACGGCACACCAACCGTCAATGCTTACTCCTTCTCCGGCACTTACAAAAACGGCCCACTGTCGTTGATGACCGGCTACGAGCGCAACGGCATCGAAACCCGCTTCTGGAATATCGCTGGCACCTACACCATCGCTTCCGCCAACAACCTGAAAGTAATGGCTTCGTATGCTCGCCAAACACCTAACGGTGGCGCGACCACCAAGGGCCTGGTTCTGGGCCTGCAAGCACCTGTGGGCAGCGGCGTGATTCTGGCAGGTTATGGCCGCAACACCACCGATGCACGCTCTGCGATCAATGCAGCAGGCATCATCAGTGCAGCACCTGTCGGCACTTCCAGCATTGCAGATGACCGTCAGTTCTCGCTGGGCTACGAGCACAATCTGTCCAAGCGTACATTCCTGTACACCGACATTCTGAGCCGTCGCGTTCCTAATACTGCCTTGGGCTTGGTTGGTGGCGGCACTACCAACACCCACCAGATCGACGTGGGTATCCACCACAATTTCTAATCAAGCGATGCCGGACGAATTGCCTGGCATAATTTGACGAAATGATCTGAAAAAAGGGCGCACTCTGTGTGCCCTTTTTTACTATGACGATGACAAGCTGTGTCGTTTCCGCAACCAAAATTTCATCGAAATGCGTTGCAAGCTATACATGAAGACAGATCAATGGCATAGTACAGAGAACCGAATTTTTATCGCAGCATACAATAATTAAACTCCCTTTTCAGGATCACATCATGAACAAAAATCTCTTGGCAGCCGCAGTGGCAATTTGCTTCGCTGCACCAGCATTGGCTCAATCCAATGTCACCATCTATGGTATCGTTGATGCCGGTATTCAGATCAGCAATAACGGCGGCAATGACCCCAGCGTCAAATTGGTCAGTGGTATTGCCGACGGTTCACGTCTGGGCTTCAAGGGCCTGGAAGACCTGGGTGGCGGATACAAGGCAATCTTCAATCTGGAAGCACGGATCGAACTCGATACCGGCAAACAATCCGTTGGCAACCTGAGCACCAACCAGGGTTTCGCGCTGACCCGTGGCATGGACGCACTGGGCCCACGCCTGCTGCCAACCATTCGCGCAGCATTGCAGCCAGCGGTCAACGTCAACAGCAATAACGCCTTGTTTGACCGTACTTCGTCCGTTGGCCTGATCACACCGTTTGGTGCCTTTATCGCTGGTCGTCAATACACCCCGGCCTATGAAGTATTTGCTTCCGCTGAAACATTTGAACTCGGCACTGCCGGCAACTGGGGCAATATCACCGGTGGCCTCGGCGGCATTTTGACCACTGGCTCGGCGATCCGCTCCGACAAATCGCTCCAGTACCGTATTGAAAAGGACGGCTGGGGCGCATCCGTGATGTGGGGCTTCAAAAATTCCGGCTATGTCGGTCTGGATGACCACTTTGCAGGTGCCCGTATTGCCTATAAAAAAGACGGTTGGGATGTTGGTATCGGCTATAACCGTGGCACCGACCAAAGCAACCAGACCGGCTTGATCACCCGTGTGATCGGCGGCTCTTACACATACAACGATTTCAAATTCTTTGCTGGTTATCAAAACAACCGCAATGACCATTCGGTATTGATCCCGGTGTTCATCGGCACCTGGGATTCCAGCGTGGCACCAACCCTGGCCCCACTGGGTGCTGCTACTGCGGCTGGCCTGCGCAATATTTTCGTTACCAACCTGATCAACAACTTCAAGCTGGATACCGAAAGCGTTTCGCTGGGTATGCATTATCGCCTGGGTAGTGGCCGCATCATGGGTTCGATCAGCCATCAAAATGATCGCTCCGCAACCAATAGCGATGTGACCCAATATGCCATTGGCTACGATCACCTGCTGTCCAAGCGTACCGACATCTACACTGTTCTGGGTATTGTCAGGAACCGTAATTTTGGTCAGTACGCACCTGGCGTTGCCAGCGCTGCTGGTGGTTTCACCAGCGCTGCGGGTGAAAATGGCCGCGCTCTGCAATTTGGTATCCGCCACCGCTTCTGATTTACCCAGCATGATGGCCCAAAGGGCACCCCCGGGTGCCCTTTTTGCTGTCAACTACCGGAGAAACGCTTGAGTACCACCGCATCCCAATTTTCAACAGAATCGACCGAGACCATGAGCGTACCGCTGGACTCTACCATCGTCGCCAATTACCTGGCCGAACATCCGGAATTTTTCCAGGAACATGGTGCCATGCTGGCCCAAATCCAACTCAGCAGCCCGGTTAGCGGCCGTGCCATTTCGCTGCAAGAGCGGCAAATGGAAGTGATGCGCAGCAAGTACAAAGCACTGGAATTGCGTCTGGCAGAATTCATTCGCACTGCCCATGACAACGACACCCTGAATCAGAAATTCAATGACTGGTCGAAAAACCTGCTACTGGCACGCAATGATGTGGATTTACCGCATATTTTGATTGACGGCCTGCGTTCAATTTTCAATGTTCCCTACGCCACCTTGCGCCTGTGGCGCGTGGCCGATGATTATTCCCATACCTGGTTTGTCAAG
>JBDLSU010000600.1:0-2723 GCA_039799405.1 Pseudomonadota bacterium
TAAATTCACTTGCGACAGCAGTAAAGTCGCGGTAGTGCTGCGCTGTGGCATAAGCAACGCCGCACTATGACAGAAATCATATCCAGAAGCATTCTTTCGCAACATCAGCCGCAAATATCCAAAGCCTTTTTAACAAAATCAGCCAATTGTTTTTGCCCTTCGGTCGTCGTCTTATTCACCGCACTTTCAAAACTTGAAATCAGCTTGCCGCTTTGGGCCATGCATTCGGCACTACCGCTTTTCGACAAAGTTGCGCCGTTTTTAAAGTTATGCCCCATGCCTTCTGTCAAATGTTGCGCAGCCACGCCGGTAGAAAAAATGCGCCCCAAATTGAGTGAGGCGCTGGCATTAGGCCCTGCCTTATCAGCATTGCCACCTGCCTTGACAAAGGAGTCAAAACTGCCGAATACCGAGTACGCATCATGCTTATTATTTTCATCACCACTTGCAGCTAATAAGACTTGCTTGTCAGCGCCATTCAATGTGGTATTAAACTTCAACTCAGCGGCCTCTAGTGCCGACTTGGCATTTGCGATATCGGTTGCAGAACCATTTTTTTGCATTTTCAACAATTCACCCCGAGCATTCTTAAGTTGTTTTTCAAGAAAATGCAGGTTAGCCAATCCCCCACCCTCACTGCTATCTACCTTGCTTTTGCCTTCCAGCTTTTCGAGACCACAAACTGCTTTGCTATTGGCTGGATCGCATGGCTTTCCGACCGCTACCGGTACATAGGCTACGTCTACCTGTTTATAGCCAATATGAATATCCACACCAGGTTGATCCGGCGTTGCAGCAGAGATGCCCACGCCAATCGCAACTTTGGATGAATAGACCAACGGTGCCTGCGGCAGGGCACACCCCGCAAGCAATACCGGGACAAACACAAACAGGTTTTTACAACGGTTCAGGGTATCCATGCTGATTTCTCCTTGGAGGTAAGACACAGGTGATTGAGACTTTCGGGATTGCTGCTGATAAGTTGGCGTAAGGATTCAAATTGCTGTTGATTTTGAACCACGATTACAGTATGGCAAGCGCCAGCGTCAGGAAACGAGACCAGGAATTCCTTGCCAGCGCCAATCATGATTGAATTGGCTGCACCGACGATCCCAACACCTTCGGTTGTCACCATGAAAGGAGCTTTGCCATCGGGCTGCAGTGCCACGTTGACAAATCCGATTCCTTGCTTGACTTCTGCCTTTGCACCACTGACATGCACGGTCGTACAAGCTGACAAGCCTGCCATCATGGCGAATGCCAGAATTTTGGCAACCTGGCGAAGAAACGATAACGACATATTGCAAGCCCTTATGCTATTTCAACTAAAACCAACGAATCAACCCAACTTGAGCACCACGGCGTTCATTTTAGATGCGTAAGGAAAACAAAATCGCCCCAGACTGTGAATTTATCCCCCGCCACAATTTAACATTTACCACCAAGAAATTAACTTATCTGCTCGATAAAAAATTAAATTTAATAGAGCTTGATTTCTATGCAGGCCCATTATTTCCAAAGAAATTGACGATTGGCTTGTAGATTTTCTACAACAGGAAAACCAGGGACTATTGAGATAGCCATGCCAGGTTCCGGATCAACCGTCAAAACCGAGCCGCGTCAGCGTTTGTCACCACCAAACAACATCCGGTATCATTCACCCGCCCCAACAGCACGTAACCGTTACCAGCAAAGCCATTCCTCGCTATCGTATGTCATGCCCTCACCCACTGGTTTGCGGCACGCGCCCCTCCCCAACTTCGCCTGGAGAATCTTGTCATCATGAATAGCAAAAACCACCACCTCACTGAACCTGATCACACCGCCGTCGATACCAGTGCCAATACCGCTGCCGATAGCGCCCCGGCGCGCATGCCACGCCGCCGCTTCGGCCAAATGCTGGCAGCCGGCATCGGTAGCCTGACCCTGCCTGCGCTGGGTAAAGAAGCGCTGCCTGCGACCCAGGTCGATGTGGTGATTGTCGGGGCCGGGTTGTCCGGCCTGATTGCGGCGCGCGAGCTGAGAAAGGCGGGTAAATCGGTATTGATTATGGAAGCGCGTGACCGCATTGGCGGACGCATGGTGGGGCGCAAGACGATTCATGATGGCTATATTGATTTTGGCGGCCAGTGGATGGGCGAAACCCAGTATGAGATGAAGAGCCTGGTGGCCGAACTGCAGATCAAGCCGTTTATCAGCTACGAGCAGGGTTTGAGTATTCAATCGTGGAACAACAAGCGCAGCGCCTTCAATGGTGATGTGTCGCAGTTGCTGGAAGGCCGCTGTGGTGCCCCCGATCCGGAACATTTCCCGAAAAAATACCTGGCGCAATGCAAGGCCAATAGCGCGAAATTGCCCAATTGCGAGCACGACCCGGCTGAGGCCAAAATCTGGGGCAAATTGATGGCGATTTCGGCCACGGTGCCGCCCGACAAACCCTGGGCCGCGCCCAACGCCATCGCGCTGGACAACATCACTTTTGAAAGCTTTTTGAAAAATGAGGGCGCGGTTGAATACAGCAAATGGTTGCCCAGCATGCAGGCACGGATTGGTGGTTCCGGCGGGTTTGAGCCGAAAGATACCTCGCTATTGCACATGGCCTGGACCCAGCGCGTCGGGCCGCAAGCCGAAACGCCGGAAAAATGGCTGCTGCATGGCGGTGCCGGGCAAATTCCGGCCATGCTGGAGAGCCAACTGAAAAAAATGAATCCGCAAGGGCAAAC
>JBDLSU010000601.1:0-3181 GCA_039799405.1 Pseudomonadota bacterium
GACATGGCCGATATCCGCTACCCGAACGACCGCCTGGAATGGAGCTGGTTCAACCCCAAATTCAAACTGCACAAACGGTATGTGGATAGTTACGGCTGGACCAATTATGACAATGCCATCATCAAGGGCGATTGCCGCGAAGTAATCGACAAGGACAAACCACTCAAACAGGAAAAATAAGCGGGCATGCCCGGTAAAGCGCAACCGCACAGTTGTAAAAATGATGGCGCGACTTGTATTTCTGTTTTTTTACCGCGTTAGTCTCGCCATTCCAGCAAAAATTAGGCAAAATCAAGTTTCATACCGTGCGCGCAGTAGCATTTGACGTGGGCGGACAAGAAACAGAGGACGACACCATGAGTATTTTTGACCGATTGCGCACGATATTCAACAAAGACAGCAATCAAGCCGACACCCAGACCCAGAGCGCAGCGCAACATGCCCAACAGCAGGCAGAACGCCGCCGCTCGCAACGGCAAAACGCACGCGAAGGCACCAAGGTCTTGATTATTGACGATTCCCCCACCGTGATTTATGCCTTCAAGAAGATTTTGCAGCATAGCGGCCTGATTCTGCTGGAGGCACTCGATGCCGAAAAAGGCATCGCCCTGGTGCGCGAACAAAAGCCGGATTTGATTTTTCTCGATATCGTATTGCCGGGCATGAATGGTTTTGCCGCCCTGCGCGCCCTGCGTCGCGACCCAATGACCCAAACCATTCCGGTTATCATGATCAGTAGCAACGAACAGGCTACCGAACAATTTTTTGGCAGCAAAATTGGTGCGGATGACTTTTTAAAGAAACCGTTTAATCGCACCGAAGTGTTCAGCCGCATCGCACGCTTGCTTGATCATGACGGCGTTCCCCGGCGCGTAGCCGACGCCGGTGACAGCCCGGCCAAAGCCTGAACATACCCGCCCCACTGGCAAAACCAGGCAGGCATCAGCACGCTGCCTGCCTGGCCTGCGCCGGGAAAACTTTGCCAGCGTCAAGCAAACAATAAAACAATACGCCTTAAATGCCCACCACAAAGCGCTCACTGCGCAAACGGCGCACACAAAACAAGACCAGGGCCAGCGCTGCCAGCAGGGGCGAACCGATCAAAAGCAACCATTCCAGCGGATTGCCAAAATCCCCCTTGATCAGGCCCTTGACCATTTCGGCATGACCCACCATTGGAATCGCAAACAACCAGGTGAGCCGCCCCAGTTCCAGATACGGCACAATCATGGTCGGCAACATCGGCACCATAATCGCCAAGCCCACCGCCGATTGTGCTTCCTTAAAGGTTTTGGTATTCATTGCCAACGCCATGATCATGCTGGACGAAAACAGACTCAAGGGCAGGCCAGTCAGCAGCAACAGGATCAAGCCTGGCAAGCCCATTTGCCACGACATGCCAATTTCTTCCAGTGGCAGCGCCAGCAAATAAAAGTGCGTCAGCGCCAGTTCCAGCGACAAGCCAATAAACGCAAACAAGGCCGCCGCCAACCATTTGCCGGTCACTACATCCCAGCTTGACGCGGGCTGGGCGATTAATAATTCCAGCGTGCGGCGCTCGCGCTCACCCGCCGTCATGTCAATCACCATGGTCACACCGATGCTGAAGACCGACCAGAACAACATGCCGAAAAACATACCAACCAGTGCCCCGGTGCGCGCCCCCTGACCACCGGAATCATATTCCTGCAGATCAACAGGCTGCAACAAATCGGTCGAGACCCCGCGCGCCACCATGCGCCACTGTGCCACCGTGATTTCATACTTTTGAATCACACGCTTGATTTTTGCCAGTTGTGCGTGATTTTCCTTGCCGGAATTGCTCCACAGCGCCATCTTGGCCGGGCGCAGTGCCAGATAATCTTCTTTATAGTGTTCATCCAGCGCCAGCAACCCCGCGATCTTGCCATCTTCCAGTTTTTCGGCAATTTTGTCCGGCTTTTGCAACTGGGTAGCTTCCACCGTAATACCGGCCTCTTTCAAACTGGCCAGCAAGGTCGGTGCCTGATCGCCATTTTTCACCAACAGGCGGATAGATTCACGCTCATCCTTGTTCACCTTGACGATCACGAAATGCAGGCTGATCGCGATAATGCTTGGCATGAACACCACCAGCCCGATCAGGGTCATCAAGGAACGGCGATCGCGCAGTGCATCGCGAAATTCCTTCAAAAAGATAACCCAGCGCAAACCACGAAACCCATTCATGCTGCAATCCCTTCATCACTGCCGATCAAACTGACAAACGCATCTTCCAGATCCTTGTGCCCGGCCTGCTCACACAATTGCTGCGGCGAACCACAGGCTACCACGGTGCCGCGCGCCATCACCACCACATCGTCACACAGCGCACTCACTTCTTGCATCACATGGCTGGAAAACACCACGCAACAACCGCGCTCCTTGAGCAGGCGCAAGGCATTGCGCATGGCGCGCGTACTCATCACGTCCAGCCCCCGGGTCGGTTCATCCAGCAACACATTTTGCGGCTGCGAAATCATGGCACGCGCCAGTGCCACCTTGATGCGCTGTCCTTGGGAAAACCCGGCGGTGCGGCGATCCATGATCTCTTTCAAATCCAGCAGGGTTTCCAGTTCGGCGCAATTCTGGTCGATTTTGTCCCGGCTCATGCCGTGCAACTGACCGAAATAGCGGATATTTTCACGAGTGGTGAGGCGCTCATACATGCCGAACTGATCGGTCAGAATCCCCATACGTGCGCGCGCCGCCAGTGGCGCTTCGGCCGGGTTGATGCCATCGATACTGACCTTGCCACTATCAGCGGCAAGCAAACCAAAAATGATGCGCAAGGCAGTGGTTTTGCCCGCGCCATTCGGCCCCAGCAAGCCGGTAATGCGCCCATCGCGAGCGCTAAAACTGGCACCGCTTAACGCCGTCACCTGGCCAAATTTTTTACCAATATTGTCTACCTGGATCATGGTTCTCTCACGGTTGCGGGCCTGCGGCCGACATCACGAACGATGCAGCGGGCTGGGTTGTCAGACATTTGCCATCGACATTTTTATCCGGTTCATCATAAAACTGGCGCATCATTTTCGGCCCACAACTGCCATAGCTGACGCCATGCCCCAGTTGCGGTGCCACAATATGTTGCGCACGGCTGAAGGTCGCCATGGTTTGCACCGCCCGCTCCGGTGGCGTAACCGGATCACGCGCGCCT
>JBDLSU010000602.1:0-3664 GCA_039799405.1 Pseudomonadota bacterium
TTTTAAACAACTCGTCTTAGGAATTACAAATGCGTCTTATTCTTTTAGGTGCACCGGGTGCTGGTAAGGGTACTCAAGCCAATTTCATTAAAGAAAAATACAATATTCCGCAAATTTCCACCGGGGATATGTTGCGTGCGGCGGTCAAGGCGGGTACGGAGTTGGGTTTGGCAGCAAAAAAAATCATGGATGCTGGTGCGCTGGTGTCCGATGAAATCATCATTGGTCTGGTCAAGGCGCGTTTGCAAGAGCCTGATTGTGCCAATGGTTATTTGTTTGACGGCTTTCCGCGCACCATTCCGCAGGCGGACGCCATGAAGGAAGCGGGTGTCGGTATCGACTTCGTGCTGGAAATTGATGTGCCGGACGAAGCGATTGTCGAGCGCATGAGCGGTCGCCGTGTACATCCGGGTTCGGGCCGGGTTTATCACGTCAAATTTAATCCGCCCAAGGTGGAAGGGCGTGACGACCAGACCGGTGAAGAATTGATCCAGCGCGTGGATGATGCTGAAGAAACCGTCAAAAAACGCCTGAACGTGTACCACGATCAAACTGAAGTGCTGGTCGGCTATTACACTGACTGGGCCAAGTCAGGCCAACCCGGCGCGCCACAATATCGCAAGATTGCTGGTGTTGGCGCGGTGGAACAAATTCGTGAAAGCGCGTTTGCAGCACTGGAAAAATAGATCCTGCCATACTGCTACCCGGCGATTGATTCGCAATATCAACGGCATGGTCTTGCTGTCGCCGTTGACTGTGGCCGGATTTTGAGCAAATCTATAACATCGAAACGCCGCACTACTGACCTGGTAGTGCGGCGTTTCGTTTGGCAGGGGTTATTGGATTATTGAGTAAATGCGCAAACCCAATACACATCATCAAAGCGTTCAATATATGACGTAACCTGATCCGGTGTTTTGCTGCCATTGGCCCAGGAAAAATTCAACCAGCCATTACCATCCTTATTGTCGCCAATGCGGCTGATTTCCTTTTTTAGCAGCATTGCAGCTTCATGGTTTAAATCCAACAGATTTTTGCCGACCAGATCGGGATTGGGATGAGCCAGTGTCAGGGTTGCCGCATCATAGGCAAACACATGCAACCCCTGCTTCTGAAAGTCGCCATTTGGATTGTTCGCCTTTGTCAGGGTCTTTTCCTTGCCATAGGCTTTTTGGGTAGCGGTGATGGTTTCGCACATGGCCTGAGCTTCGGCGCGTCTGTCTTGCTCGCTTAAATTTGCCTGGCAAGTTGAACTGGCGATTGCGGTAACCAAACCGAGGGTGAGGTGAGCCAATATTGCGCGCATGATGATTCTCCTGTTTCTGGGGGGAATTTAGGTGGAACGGATACCTTGGATTTAGTATAGTTCCGCATGGAAAGATTGCAATGCGGCAAAAATGCAACCCTGATTGCAAAACTGCGGACTGAAAGATACCTGGTTGGGCTTGACTGGAGAGTAGCAGATGGCTTTGGCGGGGCGAAAAAAAACCACGCTTGCGCGTGGTTTTTTGGGGAAGTTACTTTGGCAGGTGATAGCCCATCATGTAGTAGACATCTTCAAATTTCTCTACATAGGATTCTTTAGGTTCAATTTCTTTGGAAACAGGGTTAGGCCATTTGTATTTGACCCAGCCAGAACCGGACTTGTTGGCTGTTTCAATAAATAAGCGATTGATCTCGACACCATCCGCATCTTTCATTTGCATCAAATTTTTGCCAACCATTTTTTGATTCAGGTGAGCCAGATTAACACCATCGGCATTGTAGGCAAAAGGGTAGGCTTCTTTGGCCTTAAATTGATTGTCTGGCTTGTTAAGTTCGGCAAGTGTTTTTTCTTTGCCGTTGGCTTTATGGAATGCGATTACTGCCTTTACTGCCTTTTGTACATCCTCTTTGGTGGCTCGGTCTGCGGCGCTGGCACCAGCAACAAATCCAAATGCGAACATTCCCAGCACTAATCCTTGAATAAACTTTTTCATGCTTTTCTCCTACAGTAGGTTTTTAAAAAAACATCGACTTCAATTGAGGTAAAAAATTTGCATTCAGGTGGTCATTCCCAATTTCATTTAATATTTCATTAATATTAAGTGAAATTGATGGCGATCACTTTTTGGACTGCTTTCATATAACGCGAGAAACCTCAATAAGTTTACAGACGAGAAGAAATTTCATAAATTTTCTTGCGCGACCGCAGCTACTATAGCGCAAATTTGGGACTGCCACCGATGTTAGCCTACTGATGTTGGTTCCGCGCGACAAGATGTATTGTCTTGCAATTTTTGTCCTGGGCACAGGATGGGATTCGGTTCGTAAAACAACCAAGTTGAGAGAATCCATCGTTTTATGCGGCAACTCGTTACACCACCAAATTGCGGTGATACACTGTTTCCATGGATCACGGTGGTTGTAATAATGTTCTTAATGTATTTTCATTGACATCGGCGTCGGCCACACTTATCGCCAGCTTGCATCATGGCAGCGTAATTTGTCATGGATCCCCGACTGGTCAAGTGGTTGGCTGCATTGTTATACCTGAACCAAACTGGATGAATACTATGCCTAATTCCAAGCATTTCTCTCTCGGTGCGTTTGTCTGTTTGATCATTGGTGGTAGTGCCCTCGGTTTTACCGGGGTGTTCATGCGGCTCTCGGATGTAAGCCCGGTGGCATCTGCTTTTTGGCGTTTTGCGTTGGCGGCACCGGTTTTATGGATATGGGCACTTTCTGTGGAAAAGGAAAACATAGCCAAACGACGCTGGATCAGCCTGCATAAAGTACTGGTACTGGCCGGGCTTTATTTTGCGGGTGATATGTTTCTTTTTCATCAGTCCTTACACTACACCACCGTTTCTAACGCTACTTTGCTTCTTAATTTGGCACCTGTCGTCATCGCTTTTGTGATGTGGAAATTGCACCATACCCGATTTGCTCCCATTTTCTTGATTGGGATGGCTGTGGCACTGGTTGGTGCAGTTGGTTTGCTTGGGGCAAGTTTCACCAGGGGCGGCATTGGCCTTTGGGGGGATTTTCTTGGGTTGCTTAGTGCTGGCTTTTACGCAGGATATCAATTGCTGGTCAAGGCAGCGCGGTTGCATTATTCCAGTCCCCGCCTGATGTTTTGGATCAGCACCGTTAGCGCGTTGGCACTATTGCCCTTCGCACTGACCATGCCAGGGCACTTTTTCCCACAAAGCCTGATCTATTGGCTGCCTTTGTTGGGGTTGGCATTTATATCCCAAATCCTGGGCCAAACCACCATAGCCTATGCTTCACATCACCTGCCTGCCGCGTTGGCATCGATCACCTTACTCGTGATGCCATTAGTCGGTACGATTGCTGCTTGGGGATTATTTGATGAAAAATTGGGTACGATTCAAGTGTGTGGAGGATTGTTGCTGTTGTTTGGTTTGTATTTAACCACACGTGGTTATCACCATCAGAATCCACCACCTTGAACGGGGCAGGGCCAAATCCTCGTTACAATGGCGAATGCCCCCTTATGGCAAATCTCAGGCGATGAGCGACTTCCCTCATCGCCTGGTTAATTTAACGAGGAAAAAATGCAAATTCAAAATAATGTCTTCATCATTACCGGTGGCGCGTCCGGTCTGGGCGCGGCCACGGCCCATATGATTGCCGCCAATGGCGGCAAAGTGGTTTTGGC
>JBDLSU010000603.1:0-2854 GCA_039799405.1 Pseudomonadota bacterium
CCCAGGGTGGCGATAAATGCGCCGATCAGGCGGGTGCCAGGTAAATCAATGCCCTCACCGAAATTGCCACCCAATACCGCAAAGCCAATGCCCTGCCCATCGGAGCTAAAGCGTTGCAAAAAGCTTTGCCGCTCAAGCTGATTCATGCTGCGGCTTTGTTGCCACATCGAAATGTCAGGGTGGGCCAGGGCAAAGCGGGTGGCGGCCTGTTCCAGATACTCAAAACTGCTGAAAAATGCCAGGTAATTGCCGGGTTGCTGCTGGTATTGCGCCGCCATTAACGCCACCAGTGCGGGCAAGGTGTGCTGGCGCGCATGGTAACGGGTGCTGATGTGTGGCACCAGGTGGATGCGCAACTGGCTGGCCTGGAACGGTGCGGCAATATCGACCCAATGGCTGTTGGCGGGCAAGCCGAGGGTGTCGCGATAAAATTCGGTCGGGCTCAGGGTGGCTGAAAACAGGGTGGCGGCATGGCAGGCGGCAAAGCGTTCGCGCAAAAACGGGGCCGGGATCAGGTTGCGCAAGCACAGTTGCTGGTCTTGCGCTTGCTGGCTCAAATCCAGCATTGAGTGTTCATCAAACAATTCGGCGACGCGGCAAAAATGCAGGGCGTCGAAGAAAAACTGCATGACTGCGGGCGCGAGTGGCAGGCCCTGATCCAGCATGTGTTCGGATAAGGCACTGGCGGCGTTTTGTAATGCTTGCAGCAGGGCCTGCGGTGGACTGGCCAGCGTTTGGTATTTTTCGACCTTCGTAGTATCTGCTTGCACCGGTGTCAGATTTTTCCAGGCCCGTGCGACAGGGGCGAAGCGTTTTTTTAATGCGCTCGGCAGCAGGCGGCGGGCCTGACGCAATCCGGCCAGGCTTAATTCGGCGCTATACATGGCGCGGCCGCGGTTGAGCAAATTGTGCGCTTCGTCGATCAGCAGACTGACGCGCCATTGGTTTTCCCGGCTCAGGGCGTACAGCAGGGCGCTGATGTCGAAGTAGTAATTGTAATCGGCCACGATCACATCGCTCCAGCGTGTCAGTTCCTGACTCAGGTAATACGGGCAAATCTGGTGCTGCAAAGCCAGTTCGCGCACGGCAGCTTTATCCAGCAAGCGCAATGTGCTGGTGGCGGAGGAATCCTCGGTTTGACTCAGTATGGCGCTGCGCGCGGCGGGCAGGCGGTCATAAAAGCCCTTGGCCAGCGGGCAGGACTGGCCGTGGCAAGCCAGTTCCGGGTGTTCGCAGGCTTGATCGCGTGCCACCAGTTCCAGCACCCGCAAGGGGTGGGCTGGCAGGCTTTGCAGGGCATCCAGCGCCAGTTGTCGTCCGGAATTTTTTGCTGTCAAAAACAGCACCTTGTCGAGTTTTTGTCCGGGGCAGGCTTTCAGGGCCGGGAACAGGGTGGCGATGGTCTTGCCGATGCCAGTGGGGGCCTGCGCCATCAGGCAACAGGCTTTGCGCTGGGCATTGTAGACCGCTTGCGCCAGATCGCGTTGCCCGGGGCGAAAGCTGGGCCAGGGGAAGGTGAGTTGGCTCAGGGCTGCATCGCGCGCCTGGCGGTGCGCCATTTCATGCTGCGCCCACTGCAAAAACTGTTGGCACAGATGGGTAAAGTAGTCGGACAGGGTGGCGCGGTTATGGTGTTCAAACAGAACGGTTTCATGCTCGCTGTCGATATCAAAGTACACCAGTGCCAGCCGCAAGCTGTCGGCTCTGGATCGGGAGCCAGAATCCGGCTCAGGTTCAGATTGAGATTCAGCTTCGGATTCGGTAGCGCTTTGTTGCAACCATAACTGGCCGTAAATACGGCATTGTGCCCAATGTAACTCGCGCTGGTTGTCAGGCATCTGGCTCAGGCTGCCACGATGGGTTTTGATTTCTTCCAACTGGTTTTGTTGCGGGTCATAGCCATCGGCGCGGCCGCTGATTTGCAAAGGGCCAAAACAGCCGCTGAGTTTGATTTCGCGCTGGTAGCCGGCCGCCCTGCGGCCTTGCACCAGCTTGTGCCCGGCAATGCCTTGCTGGGCGCTGGGTGCGGGGGTGAAGCGCAAATCCAGATCGCCACGCTTGGCGGCAAATTCACACAGTTCCCGCACCGCAATGTGGTAACTCATGGCGCTGCCTGATAGCTGACCCAGGCCACTTGTACCGGAATCTGATGCTGCAGAAAATATTGCATCCAGCGCAATTGATTGTCTTGCAGGCGGTCGCCCGGGCCTTTGACTTCAATCATGCAATAGCGCCCCTGCTGCGGGAAAAACTGGATCAGGTCGGGCCAGCCGCTGCGATTATTGCCCGGGTCTTGCAGCAAGCGCTGGAACTTGGCGCGCAAGTCGGCCGGTGGTATGCAATGCAGTGCCAGTTCCAGCAACTCGGGCGTCAACACCTGCCACACCACAAACGGCGATTGCAAGCCGGATTTTTGCTGAAAATGGCGGCGGATGGTGTGCTGGTAGTCGCCATTGTCCAGTTGTGCCAGGCAGGCATCAAACAGCGCTTGCCGCCGCGTGGCAAAGTCGGAACTGAGCAAATCGACCGGGCCGCGTTGGTAAGGGTGAAAAAATGCCCCGGGCAGGGCGGCAAAAATCGCTTCCCAGCAAAGCAGGCCAAACAGCGAATTGATCAGGCAGTTTTCCACATAGAAAACCGGGGCATCGGCCTGCTGTAAATGCTGCAGTACACCGTGTTCGACACTCAAGCCGGGCTGCGGTACGAGCTGCAGTTGTTGCTGCGGAATGGGCTGGGCGGGTGCGTTGCCGGGGATTGCCAATGCCGGTAGATCGGGCGGCATTTTGCGCTGCATGCGGGTCAGCATGCGGCTCAGGGCTTGCAGTTCGATTTCACTGCTGCGGTCTTTGCTGGC